>VYGS01000137.1 GCA_009841725.1 Gammaproteobacteria bacterium | reverse complement strand
TCCCGACCCACCCCGTTCAGCCGGGAGGGCAAGCTGTGCCCGCCTCATGATACAAACCCCCAACATCCCGCATCCGAGGCCACATCACTCATGATGCGGCGCATGACATCCCGGCTTCTGCGCACCAAGGCCATTATCTGGCCCTCGATTCTTGATACCCTTTGTCTCGGGTCGCCCGGGATTCGGGATTTCCTGAGCAAACACTATATAACCCGAAATTTCGAGCTCGGTCGCAGAGCGTGCGGTATTCGACCCCCGTCCCGGCGGCGCTTCGGGTATCGTTTTGGCTGGCCCGAACCTAATCACGGACCAGAAAGGTCCGGATGGCTTGGGCGCACTCTTCGGGCAGTTCCTCGGCAATGAAGTGGCCACACTCCAAGGCAACTTCCGTGACGTTGTCGGCCCATCTTTCCCATACGGGTTGCAGGGGATTCGACATGTACAGGTGGCCGCGTGGCACAAAAACGGGACATTGCAGCCTGCGGTTTGCATCACGGTCCTGGCGATCATGCTCCAGATCCACCGTGGCGCCGGCCCGGTAATCCGCCGCCATCGCCCGACGAACGCTGGGTTTGCGAAAAGCCTTCCTGTATTCCTCGATCGCGAGAGGGTCCAGCACGTCTGGCCTTGGGGTCCACCGACCCAGCAAGTGCATCAGAAAGAAGTCGGGATCGGCCCCCATCATCAACTCCGACAGGGGGGCCGGCTGGGCAAGAAGGGTCCAGTGAAACAGATGAAGCGCATCGGCCATGTCCAACGATTCCCAGATGTCCAGGGTCGGAAGCGTATCCAGGCTGACAAGACGGCTGACCCGGTCCGGGTGATCCAGTGCAAGCCGGTGGGCGACTCGCGCTCCCCTGTCATGACTCGCTATGCTGAATTCGCCGTACCCGAACTCTTCCATGACACAGACCATGTCTCCGGCCATCGCCCGCTTGGAATAGTTGATATTCCCGGAGTCCGGTTCAGGGCCCAGGCTTGCGCCGTACCCCCGAAGATCGGGAATCACCAAGGTGAATTCGTCCATCAGCAACGGCGCTACCCGATGCCAGTGAACATGGGTTTGCGGGAATCCATGCAACAGGAGCAGAGGCGCTCCTCTGCCGCCCGAGCGACAGTGGATTATGGCGTCCCCACACTCGATATCCTGCGTGGCGAAACTCTCAAACAAATCCGTCAAGTTCGGCAGCTCCCGGCAAAATCCCAAAGTATTCTATCCCAGAATCCCCATTTTATGGCTTGGCCCCCGAATCGGACATCGAGGCTTCTGTCAATGGGCGTTCGCCAGAGTGATCCGTACATGTTGACGGCCATCTCCCGTGAGCGGAGCGATACTTGACTTATAATAGGCGTGGACAAATCGCCCGGTTCGCAAAAGTCGATGGATATCCTGAAAAAATCGTTTGAACACATCAGTGTCGAAGAAGCTCAGGCCCTGATGGCCAGGGAGCAGGTCCATTTCGTGGACATCCGGTACCCGGAATCCTATGGGCTGAGCCAAATAGAGGGCGCGGTCCACATCGACAACGACAATGTCGCCGGATTTCTCGACCAGGCCGATCGAAAGAAGCCCCTGATCGTGTACTGCTACCGCGGCAATGCGAGCCAAAATGCCGCCAATTTCTTCGGCCGGCATGGGTTTGAAAGGGCCTACAGTCTGGACGGAGGATACAATCGCTGGCACGAATTGTCCCAATCCGGGGAGTCGGGTTGAATAGCGTTTCAATTGCGATGTTCCCGGCAGGGCCTCGATCAGCCATCCGGAAGCGGTTCATGATCCGCACGAGAGGCAATTCCGTTCCCTTTGTCTTTGACCGGGTGTCAGGCTCCGCATGATTGAAACGCTGACTGCCGCCGTTGCCGAACACGGTACCCTGGCCAGAGTGCTGGGGGCAGTTCTGGCCATTTTCGTCGTCGATCTCGTCGTCGGGCTGGTGATCAGGAAAACCGCCGCCATCACGAAAAGGAGCAAGACAGGCTGGGATGACGCCCTGGTCGCATCCATTCGAGCCCCGGTCCATTGGCTGATCTGGATTGTCGGCCTGATTATGGCCACGGAGGTGTCCGGGTTGATGCCGGAACATGTCGTCGGCATGGTGCATGTCGCCCGGGATCTCGTGGTGATCGTCCTGTTCGCTTGGTTCCTGTTGCGTTTCATCGGGGCGGCCGGCAAGAACCTGATTGGCAAGGCTACCTTGAGCGGCAAGACCATTGACGCATCGTTGGTCGATACGGTCAGCAGGCTGCTGAGGCTAACCGTCGTGATCCTTGCGGTGATGTTGGGCATGCAGACCCTGGGCTTCAGCCTCACGGGTGTATTGGCTTTTGGCGGAGTCGGCGGGATCGCGGTGGGATTCGCCGCCCAGGACATGCTCTCGAATTTCTTCGGCGGTCTGATGATTTATCTGGACCGGCCTTTCAGGGTCGGGGACTGGATACGGTCGCCGGACCGCGAGATCGAAGGTATTGTGGAGAGCGTCGGATGGCGGGTTACCCTGATCCGCAATTTCGACAGCCGGCCCCTGTATGTGCCCAACTCGAGCTTCTCCAGCATCACCATCGAGAATGTCTCGAGAATGAGCAACCGCCGCATCTACGAAGTGGTGGGAATCCGATATCAGGATGCCGGAGCGATGAGCGCGATCGTTGACGATGTCCGGTCATACCTGCAGGGTCATGACGATATCGACCAGGGACAGACGCTGATGGCCGGATTCACGACATTTTCCGCGTCTTCACTGGATTTTTTCATCTACTGCTTCACCCGGACGCAATCGGGGCCGGAATACTTTCGGGTCAAGCAGGAAATCCTGTTGCATATCCTGGAAGTCGTCGAGAAGCACGGAGCGTCCTGCGCCTTCCCGACCACCACACTCGACATTCCCGGCCCGATCGCCGTCGAGCCCGTCAAAACGACCTGACGGCCCTCTTCCTGCCTGAATGCCGGCTGGCACTCAAGGCACGGTGATGACGCGGATCAGGTTGGTGCTTCCCGCCTGGCTTGAACTGCCTGCGGTTACGATGACCCGATCATCCGGACGGATATGGCCGAGTTCCTTGCCGCGCTCGGTGGCGAACAACAGGCGCTCCTCGTCCGATCCGCCCCCCAGATAGAGCATGCCGCAGACTCCCCAGTTCATCGCGAGCCTGTTCACCACCTTCGGCGATGACGTGATCGCCAGGATCGGACAGGCCGGGCGATACTTCGAGATCTGCCGGGCGGTGAAGCCGGTCTCGGTCAGGGCGATGATCGCCGACGCATCAAGATTGTTGGAAATCGTGATCGCCGCCTGGGCTACGGCATCGGTGACCTGCCGCGAAGGATGAGGGTCGATTCTCTGGAGATGGCCGAACTTGTCGAGCGCCGCCTCGGCCGCCCGGGCCAGGTCGTCCATCATGGCGACCGCTTCGACCGGCCGTCGTCCGACTGCGGTTTCTCCGGAAAGCATGACCGCCGAACTGCCGTCGAAAATGGCGTTGGCCACATCGCTGACCTCGGCCCTCGTGGGGCGCGGGTTGCGCTCCATCGAATCGAGCATTTGGGTGGCGGTGATCACGGGCTTTCCCTGCGACACCGTGGCCCGGATGATCCGCTTCTGCACGATCGGCCCCTCCCCGGGCTCGAGCTCGACCCCGAGATCGCCCCGGGCGACCATGATTCCGTTGGCGGCGGTGATTATTTCCTGGAGATTGTTGACGCCTTCCCGTGTCTCGATTTTCGCGATGATCGGAATGTTTCCGCCTCGACTCCGGATCACCTCCCGCAATCGACGGACATCCTGCGCATTGCGCATGAATGACGCGGCAAGGTATTCCACATCGTTGTCGATCGCAAAATTGATTTCGAAATCCGAATTGTCGTGCATGTCGTCGAATGCACTGGAACTGTCCGGCAAGTTGACGCCCTTGCTGCTGCGAAGTACACCCCCGCAGATCACCTCGGTCATGATCCGCTCGTCCCGGACATCGGTGACGACCAGTTCGATCTGGCCATCGTCGATCAGGATGCGGTGACCCTTGCCGACATGTTCGTGGAGCGACGGATGGGTCGTCGAAATCCCGTCGTGATCTCCGGCCCGATTATCGGAATAAACGGAGAGCGACTGGTGCCTCTTGAGTAGCACGCTGCCCTCGCTCAGGGTGCCCGAGCGAACTTCCCTGCCGCGGGTATCGACCATGCTTGCAATCGTCAGCCCGGTCTGGCGACTGGCCTCCCTGACCAGATCCAGGGCTCTGCGATGCGTGGCCTCGTCGCTGTGAGACATGTTCAGTCTCGCCACGTTCATGCCGGCCCGGGCCATCGCCTTGAGATTCTCCAGTGAATCGCAGGCCGGTCCGATCGTGGCAATGACTTTCGTCTTTCTGAGTTTCGGCGAGGAGTCCAGCTTTCTTGTCCTCGGATAGGGAATCTGCAATTATAATTGGAAACACCCCGGGTCTATTCAAAAGTGCCCCGTACTGTTCACGCGCCAATGCATTATTCATGAACGCTGCCATCAGGTATTTCGTCGGCTCGCAGCCCCTACCGCTTTGCATGCTGATGGTCACGCCGTACGGCGTTTACAAGCTGACGGAGTTCGGGAGCAATCACCCGATCGAATGGGCGATGCTCGTGGTGGTTTTTCTGTGTTCGATGCTGGGATGGATCTACAGCATATGCCACGAATCTGATCGCCGTCTCGACTCCGAGTTCCGGCTTTCGCCGATCAGGGTCAACCTGATGCGGATCGCCTTCATCCTGCCGTTTGTCTGCCTCGGAATCTATGTCAAGGTCGTGTTGATCCCGCTTTATCTGGGGGTGCTCAAGGAACTTCCCGGATGGATGATCTATGTCCATTTCACGGCCCTGGGAAGCATCGCATTCGCCATCTGGACATCCTCGACCCAGCTGATGACGTTGAAGCTCGGCCGCAAGACCATTTTTCTGGACATCTACGGCACGGTCTTCGCGATGTGGTTCTGCTTTGTCGGGGTATGGTTCATCCAGAAAACGGTTACCCGGGAACTCGCGACCTGAGTTGGACAATCCAGAGTTTGCAAGCCAACTCTTCTGGAGTTGAAAACTGTTCTTGCGCCAGAATGTGGATCAGGGTGAACAGGCTTGCTCATCCTCGCAATGACAGGAAATCTCCGGACATGTGGTGAGCAGTTTTCAGGTTGGGCAATCTGAAACGCCCTCTGTCTCAGCCTCGAAAGCAGTTTTCATTGTGCCAGATCAGGGCTTCCCTGTCGGGTCTATGTGAATCTGTCGATGGGGTTTTTATGGGCCGACCATGTAGCCCATAGTACTCACGGCCATTCCCGAACTCCTCCTTGATTTGAGGACTGACCTCAAAACGGAAGTCGGGTGTTACGGTGACAAGCCCGGCATCGAATAGGCTATGAATGTCGCGCCGGAGCAACAAGCCGTTTCGCTCTTTATGCTCACCACCTTCCTTGTATGGGCGGATATGCGCCGCCTCAAGCGCTGGCAAGGTTTTCTCCTGTGTTACAGCACAGCGTCTACTGTATATGTCAGTCACCAAGACCCGGAAAGCACCCTGTCCCAGCCTCGGCTCAATAAGGATCGGCTTGCCAAAACGTTCCCGCTCTTTTTGCATGGCCGGGAACTGTCGACGGCCTAGCAGATCACTCACTTCTTTCCACAACTCCAAGCCTTCTCGTTCGGCCGTATCATAGGTTTTGATTCTGACGATGTTGGGCGACCAATTGGCTGGAACAGGGATCCAGTCCGACCGGTCAAGGAAAAAAGGCTGGGTCAGGATTCTGCAACCAATTTTGAAGTCGCTCCGGTCATGTGAATCAGCACGACGGTAACGCGAGATAAGTGCCCGCATATCTTCCAATGATCGCGCCCCGTTCGCCTCCCCGAAAGCCTCCCATGCCAGCGAACATGGCAATGTGCTCGCATAGGTGAAAATTCCTCCTCCGACGATGAAATTGTTAGGCGCGTGCAGCTTGAACAGGAAAAGCTCTCCTCTATCGAGTGCCTTGAAATTGGTTGGTGATGGCGACCAGAAATTCACCTCATCAAGATCCTGTCGCTGACGAAGCAACTGATACCAGTTTCCATCCGTGACAGCGACAACGAGCTTGATGGTCACAGTTGGATTGGCTCCTTGAGCAGGGATTGGGCAGCGCTGACCATCGAAATAAGCGAAACACGTACCGTCCTGCTGAACTCGGTATCGATTGTCAATTTCCGTTTGGTCATGATTCAGAACTGTCTGACCCGTCGGGTCGGTCATGTGGAACTGCTTGAATACTGTCGACTGTTTTGCGGATCTGAATGGAATTGTAAACACGACCAATCAGGGTTACAAGGTAACAGGAGAGCAGAAATGTCTACTCGCAATATATTTGGAGGCATATTCGGATTCGAGGGATTGGTGTTTGCGGAGTGTAAAATCGCATGAATTTTTCAGTCCGGCGGTACACCCCATTCCCGGATTTTGACGAGACGTGATTGATCGATGTTCAGATTGATGTTCCTGGTGGCGGCCTATTTCGTCTTTGCCTACCCGATACTTCGTTGCCTGGACTGGCTGACCGGGGATACGGTCCTTGCCGTCATGACTTCGAGCGTTGCATGGCTTGTCGGCATTGTCGGCATGCGATATTCGTTCAACGGTCCGAACATGAGAGTCCGCTATGTGGTGGTCCACTGGCTGGGCGCCGGATTCATTCTGGCCTCGGCCACGCTGATTGCCGAAGTCGTCCGCCTGCTCACCGTCTATTCCGACCGTGACATCGCGACCGGAACACTGCTCGGGGCCGGCGTCGTGACGATTTTTTCAATCCTGATGTCGCATCATATTTCCGTCCGTCAGGTCGAGGTCTTCAGCGGGAAGGTGACGCGTCCGTGGCGGGTGGTCCAGCTGTCGGATGTGCACATTGGCTCCAGGCAGGGAGGTTTCATGGAGCGGATCATCAGGCCGATTCAGGGGCTTCAGCCGGATTTCGTGGCGATTACCGGCGATCTGATCGACAGCAGTGCCGTCGATATCGAGGCCCTGCAATCTCTCGATCAGTTGAAGATGCCGGTTTATTTCGTGATCGGGAACCATGAGCGATACGCCGACCTCGACAAGATGATGGACATGTCCAGAAAACTCGGTATGCGGACTCTCAGGCAGCAATCGGAAACGCTCGAGGAATTTTGCATAACCGGAATCGATGATGCCGAGGACCGGGGCCAGGTGTCGCGCGAGCTTCCGAAGATCGATCGCGACCGCGAGAAATTCAACATTCTTCTCTACCACCGGCCGGTCGGCTGGGAAGCCGCTCTTGAGCACGAAATCGACCTGATGCTGAGCGGTCACACACACAAGGGCCAGATTTTCCCGTTCAATCTTATGGTCAGGCAACAGTTCAATCGAATCCACGGCCTGTACCGGAAACGGAACAGGTTTCTGTACGTGTCTCCGGGCACGGGCACCTGGGGCCCGTTGATGCGACTGGGATCATTCAACGAAATCAGTGTGTTCAACATCCGGCCGACGGGGTGAGGCGGCCTGTTTCACGGCGCTTCCCTCGTTAGCTGATCTTGCCGGCGTATCCGCCGAGAGGGGGTCTCCAGAGGGTGTGATAAAATGAATCAAGCGCTTGAACAGTCCTGCCGGTCGACATGGAGGCGGGAGCGCAGGGGTGTTCAAGAAGAGCTTTCAAGACAGTTTCACGTAGTGGGGTAGACCATGAAAGTGCTTGCAGACATATGCGTCATTCCGATGGGTGTTGGCCTTTCGGTTTCGAAACACGTGGCCGCCTGCCAGGAAATCTTCAAGGCCGCCGGCCTGAATCACTCCCTGCACGCATACGGGACGAATGTGGAAGGCGAATGGGACGCCGTGATGGAGGCTCTCAAATCCTGTCATGAAGCCGTGCATGGGGCAGGAGCGCCCCGTATCAGCACCACCATTCGCCTGGGAACCCGGACCGACCGTGACCAGACGATGCAGGACAAGGTCGACAGCGTCAATCAAAAGCTGCAGTAATCGTCGAATTCTCTGCCCGGGCAGGTGATCGGCAATCCGCGGTCCTCCGCAATGAGAGTCCCTACCGCGACCGCTTGAATTTTTTATGCTCCGATTTCTCGGAATTCGTTTCCAGGTTCAAGCCTGGTAGCATTGATACGAAGGCTCTAGCTAGCTATCCGGTGAAGGATTCAAATTGAACAGCCGTGCGGCATTCCCTCCTAGCCAGGCATCAAGGGAAGCTTCACGTAAAGGCAAGGCTTTGATTTCATCTATAGGCAACATGGGCCAGTTGCTGCCCCACAGAATCCTGTCCCGCAATAGCGTATCACCAAATTGCAGCAAAGCATCCCAGCCAGAGCCGGGCTTGGCGAAATTCCGGGGTCGCATGCCTGCCGGGCTGATGTAGAAATTGGGATGTCGCAACGCGACGCTCATCAATTCCAGTACCCAGGGCCAGCCACCGTGATGGGCGACAATTGCCAAATCCGGGAAGTCGATGGCAACACGGTCCAAACGCGAGGGATGGCTGCAATCGTTCGGGGCGTTGCGCAACAGATGGGTTGAGCCGTGGATGTTAATGGGCACGCCGAGTTCCGAGCACTTGCTGTAGATGGGATAAAACGCCGGATCGTCGGCATAGATTCCATTGGCATAAGGCGCGATCGACACCCCTTTTAGACCGAGCTCGCCAATGGCGTGTTCAATCTGCTTCACGGCGGTCGACCCGGTTTTGGGCGAGGCACCAGCTAGGCCAACAAGCCGCCCATGGGATTGCTTTTGCACTTTGGCGACAATCTCATGCTCCAGCGTATCGTAAGCGTGGACAACTGCAGCATCCACACCGCAGGCATTGAGCATTTCGAGCATCAAGGGGGCTCCGCCTTCTCCGATTGCGGTAAGCAGAGCCGGGAGTGTTGTTACCTTGCCATCGAGGTGTGTGCCCTCAAGGTCCGGTTGAAACGGTGTAAAGAAGTCGGGGTTTTCACTGCCGTAGCCATACCTGTCGGCATAGGTGTCGTGATCATCCGGGGGGCTGATATAGTCGCGCATCAGCGGAATGATATCGGGTACTGTGACGGGGTATTCGACTTTCATGGAAGGGGCTTCGGCTGGCAGATATTTGGTTTAAAGTGCGCTCGCGGCAGCGGTTTTCACGGATGCGGTTGCCCGGGCGTCCACAGAAAATGCATCGGATCCGTATTCCCCGACGATGACGGGGTTAAGTTCCAGCTCGATGATTTCGGGGTGTTCGAGCCCCAGTCTGCTTATTCCGGAGATTATGCGCGCCAGCGCTTTCACATCTGCCCGGGGCCGGCCGCGCGCACCGTCCAGAAGTGGCCAACCTTTCAACTCCTTGAGCATTCTCAAGGCGTCGTCTTCGTCAACTGGACAAATCCGCAAGGCGTGATCGCTTTGAATTTCAACCCATATGCCCCCCATGCCGACCAAAACAACCGGCCCGAAGGTATGGGATTGTTTCAACCCGACTACAATTTCTGCAAGGCCGGTGACCATCTGTTCGACCAGCATCAAGTTAGGTTTGGAACTGCCCACACGGGTGGCGCTCTTTGCCACTTCAGAGAAACCCGCGCGTACAGCCGCTTCAGTCTCAAGCCCGATTTTGACGCAGCCGACATCGCTTTTGTGAAGAATGTCGCTGGCGGCAGACTTCAGCGCCACGGGGTAGCCGCATTCGCCGGCAGCCCGAACGGCCTCTTCTTCGTTTTCAACAACCGTCCAGGCTACAAAGGGAATACCGTATGAAGCCACAAGCGAGCGTACCTCCTTGCCCTCGAGAGTGCGGGTTTCTGACGGCGTGTCATGCGAGCCACCTGGGCCTGGATTCCACACGGTAGCGGGGTCGCAGTCACCTAGAGTGACTGCATGCTGGATCTGTTGCACCAATCGTAACGCTTCCTCGAATCGGGTGTGAACGACCAGACCCGAAGTGCCGACCAAAACTTGTCTCGCGATGCGCGACAGTTCCTGAGGCACGGCGCCGGCATCGCAATTGCGAAGCACGAGACAGACAAGCTTTGCAGGGTTGCAGGCTTGGGCCAAACGTTTGCACACTTCTTCCCATGCAGAAGTGCCGCCGGACAGATTGTTTGCAATCGCGGCCATATTCAGATGCGCAACCAACGTTCCGACATTGCGATCAGCACACGTTGCGGACACTAGATCGGCAAGCATGCCGGGATTGGCCAGAAGCCTGTCCGCCCCAAGCTCCAGAGGATTGCCAATCCCTCCGAAATCCTCGGCGCCAGGAACCAGCTCGGCTAGCTTGTTGACAGCATCCGAGCCCAACTCCGCCATCACGATGCCGTTCAGTTCGCACGCATCTGCGACCAACACAGTGGCACCGCCCCCGGTACCCATGACCATTGTGTCGACAGTTTTGGCGTCCGATTCACGCATGGCCAAAGCTGCGACAGACGCTTCCATCGCCACCAGCATATCATCGAGCGTGTCCACTTCGATCGCGCCGGCCTGACGAAACATCGTTTGCCAGATGTCATAGTCGCCAGCCAGTCGCCCTGTATGCGAAGCGGCGGAGATGCAACCGGTGGCCGTCTTGCCGCCCTTGAGAATGATGACCGGCTTGGCGGGCGTCGTTGCCTGCAGTTCCCGAAAGAGCGTTTCACCCTCCCCGACACTTTCCAGATAGATCGCGATTACGCTGGTGTCAGGGTCCTTGGCAAAGTACCGGATGTAATCTGCCCAGTCCAAGTCGGAACTATTGCCGACAGAGAGGATCTTGGAAAAATTCAATCCCTTGGCCTGACCCTTCAACAGAATGTCGTAGCACAGACCGCCGCTTTGCGAGACAAAGGCAATGGTGCCTGGGGAAAAATGGCAGTCGCGGGCAAATGTCAGGCGGGATTGCGCGCTGTAAAGCCCCATAGAGTTTGGGCCGATCAAACGAGTGGAAGTGCCTTGAACCGCCTCAACCAGCGCCCGCTGGAGGTCAACGCCGTTGCCACCGGTTTCCGCAAATCCAGCGGAAAGAACGTGCACAATGGGGACCTTGGCAGAGACGCAGTCACGTACTGCGGCAAGAACCTTATCGCGCGGCAGCACGATCACCGCGTAGTCGACATTATGGGGAATGTCCATCACGCTCGAGTAGGCTTGAACACCTTCGACCTCGTCTCGCGTCGGATTTACCGGCAGAAGAGCTCCTTCATAGTGCTTTGCGAAGTGACAGAATACTTCGTTGCTCCATTTTCCCGGGGTCGCGGAAGCACCGACAACAGCTATAGCTTTTGGATCGAAGGCGTGGTCCAGAAGTTGACGTGCCTTAAGCTCGTTCACTGATTTGAAAGGCATCATACGAATTCCAATTGGGACTTATAGAGAATAGTTGACAATGCCAACGTCTCCGTATCTTCTTGACAGTTCAACGGGTCCG
>VYGS01000162.1 GCA_009841725.1 Gammaproteobacteria bacterium | reverse complement strand
GGGCCTCCTACGCCGCGGGACGGTACCGCCAGCTCAAGGAGAATTCCGACGCGCTGCCGTACTGGCAGTACCGGCACAGCCACCTGGCGAGCACGCCCCGGCAGCAGCATCTCGCCTGGGACGGCATGGTGCTCGCCCACGACGACCCGTTCTGGACCACGCACTACCCGCCGAACGGCTGGGGGTGCGGGTGCTACGTGATCGGCGTCACCCGGGGCCGGCTCGAGCGGATGGGCAGGACCGGCCCGGACCGGGCGCCGGCGATCCGGACGCGGGAGGTCCTGGTCGGCAAGAACGGACCGCATCCGCGTCTGGTATCCGTGCCCGAGGGCATCGATCCCGGCTGGGCCTACGCGCCCGGGCAGTCCGTGGTGCGGACGTATCTCGACAAGCTGGCCGTGCAGCAGCCGGGAGTGGCCGCGGCGCAATACCGGGAGGCCATGGGACTCGAGAGGCTGGTGGCCGAGCGGACCCGCGCATGGCACGGGTGGCTGGACGGAGACAGAAGGTCCCTCGACCACTGGTTTGTCCTGGGGATGGTCGAGTCGGGCGTTCAGCGGGCGCTCGGAGACCACGGACGCATTCTCGAGACGGCCGCCCTGACGACGACCCGTTCGGACATCCTGCACGGAGGCCGCAAAACCAAGAGGGCTCGGGGCACGGCGCTATCCGAGGCGGACCTGCGCCGTCTGCCCGAGATCGTCGAGCGGCCGAAGGCCGTGCTCCTGGACACCGGCAAGCGGCACGACGCGCTGATCTACGTCTTCGACTCCGAGGACGGGGGCGGACGGCTGGGCAAGGCCGTGTTCCGACCCAACTGGCGCGGCAAGCGGGGGATCACCAACGGCTACCGCTCCGGCGGATACGTCGATCGCGGCAACCTGCGAGAGCGGCGCTACGTGGTGCTGAGCGGGAGTCTGGAGGGAGAGGAATGAGGATGCCGCCGGGACGAGACGCTGAGACTCGATGCAGTCCGCAGTCCGCATTTCTGCGGCATACCATCTACCGGGACAACGCATTACCCGGCCTACCCGGCGGCAAGCCCATTGTACACCATTTTTCACCCCGATTTTCATGAGATGAACGAAGCGAGAGAGATCATCGAGGCGCCGGGCATGCACGCGGTCAGGGCCCTCTACGCGAGCGGACCGGCGAGGCGGAGACAGTGAGCAGCCGCCCGAGGGGCCGGAAGTTCAGGGCCGCCCAGCAGAAGAAGCAGAAGGCCCGCGCCCGCGACATCCGGGCGGCCGACAGTTCCGGCGTCGGGCGGTTCCGGCAGAAGCGGAGATCGAAGACGGAGAGGCGATGTGGGTAGAAAGATCGACGTGGCGGCGTTTTCCAAGGCCGGCATGACACAGCCCGACCCGCTGACGGACGGCTACGACAAGGTGCGCGAGTACATACGGCATCAGGATTTGCTGGAGGCGCGGCCCAAGGTCCGGCGGTGCCGGGCCTGCGAGAAGCCGTTCGAACCGCGCCGGCGCGATCATCATTTTTGCACGAAGTCGTGCTGTCACGCATTTCACGGAGCACTCCGGAAACTCAGGCGGGCCGGGGAGATCGAATAATGGCCGGCTCGAGAATCCGCATCGACCTGCTCGGCAGCGAGGCTCTCCGGCTCCGGCTCGGGAAGGCCGGGGACGCGTTCGAGAATCCGCACCCGCTGCTCGCGCAGATCGGCGAGTATCTGGTCGGGTCGACGAAGGAGCGCTTCCGGACCGAACGGGATCCCTCCGGCGCACCCTGGGCGCCGCTGTCCGAGGCGACGCTCCGGAGAAAGAAGAAGAACAGGGACCGGATCCTCACGCTGGAGGGATACCTCGGCAGCCAGATATCGTGGCGGGCGTCGAGGGACGAGCTGCTGGTCGGGTCGAGCCGGAAGTACGCCGGCACCCACCAGTTCGGCGCGAAGAAGGGGCAGTACGGCACCACCTCGCGCGGATCCCCGGTTCCCTGGGGCGACATCCCCGCCCGGCCGTTCCTCGGCGTGTCCGACGACGACGAGCGGGAGATACTGGACCTGATGTCCGAATACGTGGCCGACGCGTTCGGCCGGTAACCTGTCTTTCAACGCACTGACGCCGACACCCGATTTTTCCGGCTGTCCGGGCCGTGAAAAAGCCCCGGATTTTGCGGGCGTTTCTTGCGGGTTTTTCGCCCGGAAAAATCGCCCTGAAGTGCCTTTAAAGGCCGTTTTCGGCCAGATTTACCAGGACTTTTTCTGATCGCGCCTCTCGTGCGCGCCCGCGTGCCGATTGCGGTCCTCCGCCCCGTAAGTGGCTGATCGTCCAACATCTTCCGGGTTCTTCCGGGTTCTTCCGACTTCCCGGGAGGCCCCAGCCCTATTTACCAAGACTTTTGTCTCCCTATAAAGAACACGGCGCAGAGATCGAGCAGATACAGCCGCGCATAGAGTGATCGGGCAGCAGGGCAGCCGTGCTCACCCAATACAAACGGTACAGCCAATTAACTGCCGGGATTCCGAAAACACTGTCCGATCTCGGGATCGACGATGCCGACATGGCACAAATCGGCAGGATGGCGGCGGTTGATCCGTCCGCCTCAACCAATCCGGCCCCGTTCGGCACGGCCCAATACGCCGAAATCGGAATCCAGACCGTACACGGGCGCCTGTGACAACGACGGATCGGTACGTCGGCCTCCGTATACCCGATACACGACCGGGGAACGCTATTCGCCCAGGCTTCTGGCCGGGACTGGATCACTCACCCCCGGCTGCGGCAGGATCAGGGCCCTTCATCGACGATTTCACAAAACACGCGGTTCGCATCCTCAAGGAGATCGGGGTCACCGGCACCAGACGGGACGCTGGCGGCGCCGGCAAGCGCGAATTCCCCCTCGATGAAGCGGTCGATTTCACCGATGCGGGGGCCGGTGCCGAGCTCGGCCGCTTCAGCCTTCGCAACCACCAGCCTTTCGATCGCCTCATCCAGTTCGCGTTCCAGCTGAAGGCCCGCGCGCAGTCCCGGCAGGTCCATCGGCGGCGGGTCCGGTCGGATGCGTAACCAGCGAAGCGCGAGTGCCGGCCGGATCGCGTAGAAGTACTTTTTTGTCGCGACCGCCTCATGATCGCCGATTTTCGAATCGTAGGCCGATCGCCCGAGATGCAGGTAGTGGAAGTGCGCTGGCCGCGCGAACGCGATGCGGTCAGCAAGGGCGCGCAGCCGTTGCGTGCATGCCCGATCCTCCCTGTAGCGGACCGGCGAGCGCAGCCATTCCGACAGGACTGGATTGGCCTTGAGTAGCAGTCCGAGCGCCTTTCTGATATCCCAGCCATTGATATCCAGCATGTCCTCGATGGGGCACTCGATCACATCCCGGCGGACGTCGATCGAAAGATACCAGTCACGAGGCCGGGCATAGAGGAAACGCACGTCATAGTCGCTGTCCGGCGACGGGAACCCCCAGGCCCGGCTGCCGGATTCGACCGCGAGCAGAATCCGCACGGAGTTCTCGCGCTCGATGTCATCGAGTTTTTCCTCGATCCGTTTCCGGACGTCCGGACTGATCGTCGCGTTCCCGGGTGTTTTCATTCGTACCGCGCTTGTCAGGGATAAATCAGCATGAACCATTTCGGATTTTCTTAACAAGTTCCGATTAATGAAAATTCATGCGACGAGTATATCGGAACCGGTCAGGTTCTTATACCGCGACCCGGCTGAAGTCACTCAATACATCAATAGCAACCATGAAATCCGACATCAGCCGACATCCGAGCGGACTCAATGTGAGGATGCATAAACTAGTTGAAGTCTAGACTACGAATACCTCTTTCCTAGTGGACACCTGTACAGCGAAGGGCACAAAGAACACAATGCCAAGAGATGTAAACGTACTCACCTTTGCGGCACGGGAAGAAGGCATTATCGAAACGCAACTTGCACTGATTGACAGTTATTGTCAGAACTGGACGACGATACGGATATCAATCATCAGTTTTTGATCCGCATTGAAGCGCCCCGCGCTCCGCTCTTCCGGGCTCGGTTTCAATCAGTCAGTCCGCCTCATATCAGTATTCGAGTGCCTTTGTCACGCTCTGTCGGCCGAGGATTCTCATGATGGCAATCCCCTGCCCTTCAATGCGATAGTAGATGGAATGCGAGCGATAGACACAACGCCGATATCCCTGGCGGATATGATCGACGGCTTGGTATTGCAACGGGTTGTTCGCAATCTCCTGGAACCGGGATTTCAACCCATCACGATATTGTTCGGATTGCACCAAACCGAAATTCTCCAATCCATGGAGGGCGATGTCGAGCAAATCCCGTTCCGCCTCCGGGGCCAATTCATATTCGCTCATGCTACGTTCTGCGTCGGGCCTTGGCCTCTTCCCAGATTTCGTCAACGGACCGCTTGCTGTAACCCTTTCGCTTCACGCTTTCTTCGGCTTCGACCAGGGCGGTGCGCACAGTCAGGATTGCCTCGGGTGTTTCCTGTTCCCGAATCTGGCGTTCTCGGATCAGTTCGCGCACGACCTCGCTTTCATTGCCATAGCGGCCCGTGTCGACCTGGGCCTTGATCCAGATATCCTGTTGGCCGGTCACGGAAATACTCTTTTTGACCATGGGCATGGTGATTCACCTCATATCTGTTCTATATTCGTACTTAGTAGTATATTCTACTCTGGTCTGGTTTTTCCAATATGAAAGTCCCGACAAGCAAAGTGCGATATGGAACTGCATTCGGCCGATAAGGGCCGAGTGCTCGAATTCAATATTTTGCCCGTTGTTTGAAGATTATCACTAAGGAGCATCGACGATGAGTAGAGCACCGATCCATCCCGGCGAAATCCTTAAAGATGAACTGGATGAAATTGGCATCAGCGCAGCAGAGCTGGCGCATCAACTGAAAGTACCCGAAAACCGCATGTGTGAGATCATGCGCGGCCGCCGTAACATTACCGCCGACACGGCCCTGCGGCTCGGTCGCTGGTTCGGCACCTCGGTTATCTTTTGGATGAATCTGCAAAAAAACTATGGACTGCGCAAGGCAGAACAAGAACACGGCACAGAGATTGAGCAGATACAGCCGCGTATGGCAGCGGTAGGGTAGGAAATCGTTACCACCCAGGACAAGCGGTGCGGTCAGCTGGCTGCCGGGTTTCCGGAGACACTGGCCGATCCTGGGATCGACGATGTCGGGATGGCGGTGGCGGATCCGTCCGCCTCAACCAATCCGGTCCCGTTCGGCGCGACCCAATACGCCGAAATCGGAATCCAGGCCGTACACGGGCGCCTGTGACGACGACGGATCGGTACGCCGGCCTCCGTATGCCAGATACACGAACGAGGATGCCGCCAGGATCCAGTATGTGTATTCAAGGAGCATCTCCCGGTCGCCGCCGATCATGAACAACACCGCGGCCAGCGCGAAAACGGCCACCGTGCCCGCCTGCGTGTAATAGCTTTT
The DNA here is from genome assembly GCA_009841725.1 of Gammaproteobacteria bacterium. Taxonomy (GTDB): domain Bacteria; phylum Pseudomonadota; class Gammaproteobacteria; order Arenicellales; family Poriferihabitantaceae; genus Poriferihabitans. The sequence continues at coordinate 6,058 of VYGS01000162.1, read as the reverse complement.
GAGCACCAGATAGGCATGCCCCCGGGTATGCTGGGCAATGTCGTAGAAACGCTTGTTCAGGGCCAGGCGGAAGAAGGCGGTCAAAAACGTGATCAGCACCATCATGAGGTACAGCGCCTCAAGCGGCATCGGCTCGTGGATCAGCGACCTGAACAGCCATGACGCCGCATACAGCACCACGGCGGCATGAAAGAGCCGGGTCGGGGATATCCGGTCGATCACGTTCTTGAGAGCATAGAAGACCACCCCGAACACAACCGCCAGCGAGAGCACCACGATACCCAGGGTCAGGAAACTTTCATGCACGAGCAAAAAGAGCGTGACGACCCAGAAGAAGCTCTCGGCGAACAGGAAGGCGCCATCGACCAGGAACATCATCCTGGAGCGGCTCCCATCGGTGAAACGCAGGACGCCCGAAAGGACGAGGCTCTTCTGTCCCGACAACGCCTGCGGGTAGTCCGGGCTTGACGGAACCAGCAGGAGCAATCCCGAAAAGGCGATCAGTGCCGAGATGGCCAGCACATGGAAAAAGCTGTACATCTCCAGAACGTAACCGCCCAGGACAATGCCCACCTGCAGTAGCGCACCGACGAAGATTTGCAGGTTTCCATACTTTCTCCCCGAGTTGTGAACGTTGATCAGGGAATAAAACAGCGCGCGCTGCGTCGTCCAGTAAAAGCAGTTGTAGAAGCCGTACGCAAAACCCGTCCCGAGGATCATCGCCAACCCCCCGTCCTCCATGACCAGAACGACAAGCAGCAGCAACACCTCCAGCAACAGCGACAACGCGAACATCGACACCAAGCTGATGCGGGTTCTCAGACGGTCCCAGGTCCACAATCCGAGGATGAACCCCGCTCCGCTCAGGCAGATGAACCAGGAAATCCCGGCGAGCGTGACACCCTGTGTCCACATATAGACCGGAATATAGAACGGAAAGATTCCGTACAGCAGCGTGTGCAATCCCAGGAACCTGTAAAAGACTCCCTGCTCCGACGCGGCCGCCTTCGCCTGCAGAGGCTGTCCGGTACGGCTGTTCACGGCTGCCTCTTTCACCCCCCGGGCATTCGGCGGAACGGAACCCGGCAACGAGGCATGGCCCGGCCGGGCCGGGGATTCGAAAACGGATGGCGGCAGAACCGTTCATCCCGTTCAGAAACGGTTCTTCCCCCGATCATTTCAGATCTCGTTTGTGCAGGCATTGGGGCCGGTCATGGTGAAGAATTGGATCGACGAGGCGGGGTCCGGACAATGGGAACGAGAGTACTGCACGGGCAAGGTCATTACAAGAAGAAAACGGCCAGACTGCGATGCCGCAAGGCGGTAATCAGAATTCAGTCGGACGACGGTTCCGGCGCTTCGTGCAGCGGCCGACAGTGGGTCTCTTTCAGAAAAAAAGTGCCTGCCAGGGCTGCGGTCATGACCACCACCAGACTGGTGAAACCGGTCGCGTAGGCCCCCGCATCGTAGATCCGGGCCCCGTCGCGCAAAACGCCGGTCCAGTTCAGATCCAGCAACCATCCGATCAGGGGCTGCATGACCGCGCCCGAGCCGACGACGAACATGTTCATGAGTCCCAGCGCGGTACTGGCATAGGCGGCATTGTTGTGTTCGCGAACGACGATGAAGCACACGGTCACCGTCGAGCCGAACGCCCCGCACAGGAAGATCAGCGCCGCAAGGGTAAACGGGTTTTCCGGAGTCTGGAACACGACCACGGCAAATGTGGAGACGTACGCGGCGGCTCCGATCTGGGGCAGGATGTTGCGCCGTCCGATCCGGTCGGATATCCACCCCACCGCCGGCGCAAACAGCGCCCAGCTGAGAAACTGGGCGGAGGCAATCCCGGCCGCCTCGGTGGGCGTGAATCCATGGACGGTGCTCAGCCAGGGGACGGCCCACAAGCCGCTGAAGGCGAGCATGGTCGCGCACATTCCGAATCCGATCAGCGCGCACAGCCAGGATTGCAGGTTGGACGACACGGACTTGAGCCCCTCCAGAACGTTTTCCGAGACCGTCCGTCTCTGGTTCCGTGTGCGCTTCGGAACGCCCAGATAGATCAGGATGGCCAGAACTGCCGCAATGGCGGCCAGGATATGCATGGTGCTTCGCCAGCCGATGGTCTCCACGACCGGCCTGAGCGGGGCCTGGGCGAAGACCGCGCCCAGCATGCCGACACACTGCAGCACGCCGGCGAGCATGGCATTTTGGCTGTGCCTGAACCAGTACCCGGCAATCGCCATGGTCCCGACAAACGCGAAGGCCACGGACGCGCCGATGACGGCCCTCAGCAGGGACGCCGGCAACAGCGAGGGGCTGACGGCGAAACCGAACGTGGCCAGCGCGCAAAGCGCCAGCGCAAAACTCATCAGCTTGCGCGGCCCGAAGCGGTCGGTCAGCATGCCGACCGGCAGCTGCACCGCCGCATAGCTCCAGAAGTAAAACGCCGACAGGATCCCGAGCACGGTTCCCCCGACTTCAAAATCCCGCATCAATTCCGAAGTCATGACACTGGGCGAAACCCGCTGAATGAACGCATAGGCGAAGTAGAGCGTTCCCAGCGCAAACGCGAAGACGGCTACCGGGCGACGCACGTCACCCTGAATGGAGTGGGTCACTGTCTGATCAGTCGGCCAGGTCGGAGGGCTCGCACCCGGACACGGCCCGGTCCACCCGATCAAGACAGTCCTCGATCTTGTCCCGGGGGAGAAATGACGCCTTGAAACCGTTCTTCACCAGCCGCACGATATCGTCCCTGTCAAGATCCAGGGCGGCCTGGACAGCCGCGAGGTTCTCGTTGACATATCCTCCGAAGTAGGACGGGTCGTCGGAATTGACGGTAACGCGCAATCCCCGGTCGAGCAACCGCTTCAGGTTGTGGTCCGCGAGGTCGTCGAACACCTTCAGGGCCACGTTTGAAAGCGGGCAAACCGTCAGGGGCATCTGCTCTTCGGCAAGGCGGGCAACCAGTTCGTCGTCCTCCTCGCAACGCACGCCATGATCGATGCGGGAGACTCCGAGCCGGTCCAGCGCCTCACGAATGTACTCGGGCGGACCTTCTTCTCCCGCATGCGCCACGGTCCTGAGCCCGAGGTCCAGGGCCCGCCTGAAAACCCGCTCGAACTTGGCGGGCGGATGACCCTTCTCCGAGGAATCCAGGCCGACCCCGACGATCCGGTCCCGGTAAGGCATCGCCATCTCGAGCGTTTCGAACGCCTCCGCCTCGCTCAGGTGGCGCAAGAAACACAGGATCAGGCCCGTGGTCATCCCGAAGCGGCGTCCGGCATCGTCCAGGGCGCGATGGATCCCCCCGATCACGGTTTCGAACGGCACTCCCCGTCCGGTATGGGTCTGCGGGTCGAAGAATATCTCGGCATGAATCACGTTCTGCTCCCGGCACTTCATGACATATGCCCACGTCAGATCGTAGAAATCCTGCTCCGTGATCAGGACATCCGCGCCCTGGTAGTAGATGTCGAGGAAAGACTGCAGGTTGTCGAACCGATAGGCGGCACGGACTTCCTCCACCGAATCGAACGGCAGTTCCACCGCATTCCTTCGAGCCAGCGCAAACATCAGTTCAGGCTCAAGGGTACCCTCGATATGCAGGTGGAGTTCCGCCTTGGGGAGGCGGGAGATCAGGTTGTGATGATTCATGCCTGGGGCAGTTGGAGCCTGTTCAAACGCCCGGGCGGATCCGCCCGGTCACGACACGTGCGGCCCGCGGGAAAGTCAGAGGTTATCGCGGATTCGGGCGTGATTCAAGTGATGTGCCCCGAGCGCCGCCCCGAGGAAAGTCTCCGGCGAGCCGACCGGCAACCGCCGTCCCGGGGTTGGCGCATTTTCCGGTTGATTCCTGTTCGGTCAACAGGGAGAATCGGGTTAGAGAATTCCTGACGAGACGATCATGAACAACTCTTCCTCACTCAAATGCCGCATCGAAGGAGGGGGCACTCCGGTCCTTCAGTCCTGGGGAGCGGATTGCGAATACGGCCTGTTGCGCGACGTGCTGCTCGGGCCGCCGGATCACTACCGGTGGCTTGAGACCAGTTCCGTATCGAAAAAAAGCATCCGCCGGAAGTTCCCGTTCGATCCCGGTGTCGCAAAACAGCAGCACGCCGAGATGGTCTCGGCATTTGAATCGGCCGGTGTCACAGCCCATTTTCTTGAAGCCGATCCGAAACTGCCCTATCAGATTTTCGCCCGCGACTCCTCCGCCATGACGCCATACGGCGCGATCATCACCAACATGGCGAACTGGTGGCGAAGAGGAGAGAATTTCCGTGCAATCGAAACCTATCATCGGCTCGGCATACCGATCTATGACTATGTCACGGCCGGCACGTTCGAAGGCGGCGATTTCAACGTCATCGAGCCCGGGACGGTCCTGATTGGATGGGAGGGCCATGAGGGGCGAAGCCAGGAAGAAGCCGCATTGCAGCTCAAGGACTGGTTCGAGGCGGAAGACTGGGAAGTCATGCTGGCCGATATCGATCCCTTCTACGTGCACATCGACCTGATGGTCGTCATGCTCACACACAAGCTGGCGGCGGTCTGCCTGGAGTCGACCGACCCGCAAGTGGTGCGCTGGCTGAAATCCAAGCACATCGAGCTTGTGCCGGTGCCTTTCCAGGATACCCTTGACCTGGGATGCAACGTCATGTCGCTCGGGGGAGACCGCATCCTGCTTCCTGAAAGAAGCCATGTTCTCAAGCAGCGGGCACGCGCCCACGGGCTCGAAATATATGATCCCGACATGTCGATGATCACGCCCGGAGGGGGTGGGGTCCATTGCATGTGCCAGGCCCTGAGAAGGGACCCGGTCGGGTAGCGGATTCCCGTTCGGATCAGGGGCCGGGCTGCTTGCCGGGCAGCGGACCGGCTTGCCGCGCTCCGGCCAGCAGCCGGACCGGTTCCATCACCCCGGCAATCGTGATCAGCACGATGCCGACGGCTTCCCGGATTCCGAACGGCTCGCCCGACAGCCACGCCGCGGTCGCGGTGCCGACGCTGATTTCCGACATGAACAGCAATCCGACCAGACCCGGATTCAATTGAGACGGGGCATACATGGTGGCAAACGCGGCCGGAACGACGATCAGCGCAACAAACGGGACCAGCCAGGGCATGACCTCCTTAAACTGTTCCCACTGCGGTATTGATTCGGAGCCCTGCACGCTCATCACGAGGACCGCTGCGGCCGCCCAGACCGTCCCCCACAGGAGGAAGTTGATCCCATAGGCCACCGGTTGCTGCCTGTCCGACAGGATCGACAGGGAAACGCCGGCCCAGATCATCCCGGACAAGAGGGACATCCAGTCGCCGGCATTCCTGGGGATCGGCAGCCCCTGGTCGCCGCCGCAGATCACGCCCAATCCGACCATCCCCAGTATCATCGCCAGCCAGCGTGTCGTGGTCAGGGGATCCTTGATCACGATTCTCGCCAGAAGAAATCCCCAGACGGGCATGAGGTAGAACAGTGCCAGGACACGGATCACCTCGGTATACAGGAATGCTCCGATATAGAGCACGTAGGCGAGTCCGACCAGGGCCGCGTTGACATGCAGCCTGGGGCACGCCGGGAAGGCGGTTTTCCATCTGCCGAGGCAGAACGGCATGACCAGGACGAACGAAACCGCATTGAACAGCGCGACCGCCCACATGTTGTGAATTCCGGCGGCGTCCATGGCCCTCAATGGAATCCAGTAGATTCCGAACACGATCCCGGCAAATATCCCGGCGAAGATCGCCCATTTCCTGCGGGCAGCTGTGCGGTGATTCGGATTCATTGTCTGGGCAGAATTCGGCTCTCTCGGCCAGGTCGGCGGATCGGCTCCTTGAAACGGACAGGCATGATGGGTTCTGCGAACGGACTTCCTATACAATTGTCGAGTGGTTCCGGTTCCCGCGCTTCGGCCGTCGATTGTCGTGGTCATCTTGATGCGCCGGGACTCTCCACGGCATCCAAGAGGGTAACAGACAATGAAATACTTGCACACCATGGTGTAGCGAGCAAATGAATTGTCCGGTTAAGTAGCACATAAACTGTCCGGTTTCA
>VYGS01000079.1 GCA_009841725.1 Gammaproteobacteria bacterium | reverse complement strand
ACAAAATCAACCTCAATCCATCCGATTACTTAACCGAATCGCGAAAGTCGGGCTAATCGGAACTTCACGGCGTCGATGCGGACTCACCTGCAAGGGACGGTGCCTCTGCATACTGTCGGCAACGGGTGAGAAATCTCCCGGACAGAGCACTCCAACCGGCTACTCCGAACTCGGGCCTTGTTCAGTGGCCCACCACCGCTATGCGGTGGCGCGATTTGATTGGATGGGCTTGCAGAGAGACTGCAGAGGAAACGTGGTGGCCACGGGGGCCACGTCATCAGGTGGGTGAATGCGGTAACAGGGTACAGACGACGCTTTTGTCAGGCTGTCTCGGTCACCGGGGCAGCCTCAGGCACCGCTTCAGGATTCAAAGAGTCGAAACATGCCCGCACCGCAATGGAGTGGATGCGGAATCTCCAGTCTGGTTCCGCGTGCGCAGGCGGGAACCGGGAGCGGGACGCTGCCCGTTATGCCTCGTCCGGGCGGACCATGCGGTAGCCGACGCCCCGTTCGTTGAAAATCCAGGTCGGATCGCTTGCGCGGTCGCCAAGCTTGCTTCGGAGCTTGCGCACGAAGTTGCGCACGAGATCGGTGTCGGCCGATTCGCGGTCTTCCCAGAGTCGTCGCAACAGTACTTCGTTCGTTACCACCCGTCCTGCATTGGACGACAACACCCGCAGCAGTTCGAACTCCGTCGCAGTGAGCCGCACCGGCTTCCCGGCTACGCTCACCCGGCGTCGCTCGTAATCGATGACGAGATCGCCCCGCACGAACGGCATCGGTGTGGCACGATGGCGAAGCGCCGCCCCGACCCGCGCGGTGAGCTCGGTCGGCGAGAATGGCTTGACGACATAATCTGCCGCTCCCGCCTCCAGCGCCCGGGCGATGGTTTCGTCCCGCCCGTAAGCGGAGATGAAAATAACCGGCAACTCGGCCAGCGCGGAGACGGACTCCATCAGCTTGATCCCGTCGGAGCCCGGCAACAGCAGATCAAGAAGAACCAGGGCTGGCCGGTTGACCCGGATGAGTTCCGCCAGGTCATTCGAGTCGGCCGTCACCACTGCCCGATAACCGTCGGAGACAAGTGCGCCGCGCACATAGCGAAGTATCTGTGGATCGTCGTCCACTACCAGGATTGTGGTTCTTTCCCTGTCCGCTTTCCGAACACCCGCATCCGCTCGGGAAGGACCAAACGCCGCGGTGACTTCCTCGACTGCCGGCAGGGTGAAGGTGAACCGTGTCCCCCGGCCTGCACCATCGCTCTCGGCCCGGATGCGGCCCCCGTGCGCTTCGACCAGTCCTTTGCAGATCAAGAGGCCGAGTCCCGTTCCGGTACGGCCGCCCTCGCTATCGGCAAGGCCCGCGTGTTTGCGGAACAGCTTCGGCAATTGCTCGTGCGGAATGCCTCGGCCCTGATCCAGGACCGAGATCGCCACGTGGACTCCGTCGCGTACCGCCTCGACCCGAACGGGAGAGGTGCTCGGAGAATGCCGGGCTGCATTCGAGAACAGGTTGTTCAGCACCTGGACGATGCGCTCGCGGTCTGCCGTGACCCGAGGCAGGTCGGACGGCAGGTCAATGACGAGGTCGTGCTCGGTGCCGCTGCTCAGAAACGTGTTGCGAGCCAAATCGACGAGGGTGGTCACCTCGACAGGTTCCATATCCACAGTAAGCGTTCCCGCCTCGATGCGCCCGGCATCGAGCAGGTTGCCGATGAGGCTGTCCATCTGGTCAGCATGTTCCTCGATGATCCGGAAGAACTGGCGCGCCTCGACCGGATCAAGGGTCCGGGCCGCTCCCCGTGCGGTTGTTGCTGAACCCTTGATCGCGGCCAGCGGTGCACGCAATTCGTGGCTCACCAGCGCCAGAAATTCTGCTCGTGCCCGTTCGAGCTCCTCGAACGGCGCAAGATCCTGCATTGTCACGACCACCGAGATGACCTTGCCATCTTCCGAGTGGATCGGCGTCGCGTTGATGAGCGTATCCAGGCTGCGCCCGTCGGGTACCGAGAGCACGATCTCCTCGGCCCGCACCGTTTCACCGCTGCGCAGTGCCTCGGCCAGAGGAAAGTTGTCTGGCGTGATCTCACGCCCGTCCGCGCGACGGCAGGTAATCGTCTTCAGCAGATCCTCCGGTGATCCGCCGGGAAGGTACAGCCGCTCTGCCATGCGCCGTGCTTCGCGGTTGAACGAAATCACAAGACCCGTCGCCGCGTCGAACACCACGACCCCCACCGGACAGGTCTCGACCAGAGCCTCCAGATCCGCTCTCGTCTGGCGCTCGGTGCGAATGACGATCGCCGTGGCTGCCTGCGACGCGAACAACACCAGCAATTCCTCGTCTTTGGCGCTGAATTCCCGACCCCCTTCCTTTTCGCCAAGAAAGAAGATGCCCACGTGTTCGCCACGATAGCGCATCGGTGTCCCCAGGAATGTCTTCGCCGGGATCAGGTCGTCGGAAAAGCCAAGCGCCCGCACGTAGGCGGGCAGATCTGTCACCCGCAGCGGCACTTCCAGATCGAGGAAGTGGGTGAACAGCGCTCGCCCTTCGATCCAGGCCTCCATTCGCGCGCGCTCCTCCTCAGTGAACCCCGAGGTGACGAATTCCGTTGGCTGTCCCGACTCATCGACCATGGTGATGATGCCGTAGTGAGCATCGGTCAGCGCCCGGGCACTCTCGACGACCTCTCCCAGCACGGTTACCGGATCCAGGCTCGCGTTGATGCGCAGAATTGCCGCGCTCAACTCGGAGACCCGCTCGCGCTGTGTCTCATTCACCCGGGATGCCTCCTTCGGTTGATCTATCACCATGTCTCCTGTCAGCGCAGCACCCGGTTTCCATCATGTCGCGCCACATCTATCCAGACCGGACACGGAAAATAAATCGTTATGGGCACCGGAAGGCCGGAAGGAAGGGTTGCAAAAAAGGCCGCAAATACTGCATCGGGTTGCTGCCGTGGCGGCGACACCCTCGTCGGCTCCGGCCCGGCCCGACGATCGAGCGAACGTGGCCTTGGTTCGATGGACAGTGACGGTATGCATGGTCTTTACTTTGGTCTGACTGAGAACAATACGAAGAACGTCCGAAGTTGCCTGACCGGAGATTTTTACCCCGACAGGTAGTGTTACGAGTAAAAGGCACAACCCTAAGGTCGGCAGTATCTTTCCGCAAGACACGGGTACCACCCGATCAGTCCATGTCCCTTGAAACGACTATATCCAACATCCGCAACCTCTTTCAAGCTTTTTTCGCTTCGAATGTAGCCGGTAAATCAATCATGGTCTGGTCCGACCGCCGGGACATTTCGATCACTTCTCGAGCTCGATTGCCGTTTCTGACTGGGTGAAATCGGAAACTTCCTCCCCGGACATGCCTTCTCGCCGCCGATTCGCCGGGGGCGGACCAGATGCGCTCTTTCCTCCGAGCGAGTACAGGTTCACGCCCTGATCTGCTTGGGTAGCGGTATTTGAGGAATAGGCAACCATCGATTTGCGAGTTTTGTGAATCCGACCGCTCCTTCAAAAGCGCATGCAAGATTCCCTCAACCCGCGAAATACGAAGGCAGTGATCGGCAAGCTGTTTGTCGGCAGCCTCTCCAGAGGTAGTTTACGGGTCGAGAAGCCCGATATGGGCGGAGATCTCTATTCGGAGATCGACATACCCAGCTATCGGTTGCGCAATGTCTCTACCAGCGCGGTGAAGCCGAGGCGGATGCGATGCTCGGGTGGGCCGTCCGTGTTTTCGTGTCGCAGTCCCAGATCTGGAACTCGAAGGTCCGCCAGCCGAGCGTGTACTCCCGGCCTGTGTCCAAGAATCCGATCCCGGCCTCCGGCGTCGCCGTCAGCGTGCCCCCGAATGCCGGCATCCCGTAGCCCTGCGTTCGCCACGATCTGCGGATATGCGGGCAACAATCTGGACACGGCCTTCGTCTCGGAGCGCTCTCCGGCTCGTTTCGATGTTCAGGACGAATCGGCGGCGCGATCTGTCGCCGGAGTTTTTGCCCGATCTCAGACGCCTTCGAATCCCGCGAGCACGTTGACGGTGTTGATGCCGATTTCCTCCACGGCATAGCCGCCTTCCATGATGAACAGGGTGGGCAGGCCGAGCTTGGCCAGCCGATTGCCGTAATCCGTGAAATCCTCGCTTCGAAGTTTGAAGAACGAGATCGGATCCCGTTCATAGGTGTCGACGCCCAGCGACACGACAAGTGCGTCGGGAGCGTAGTGGGCAATTTTCGCGCAAGCGTCGTCAAGCGCTTCGGCCCAGACCGGATAGGACGTTCCCGGAGGCATGGGGTAATTGTAGTTGAAGCCTTCGCCCGGGCCTTCCCCGCGCTCATCGCCGTATCCCAGAAAATGGGGAAATGCATGCCGGGGATCGCCATGCAGGGAAAGATACATCACGTCCTGTCGATCGTAGAATATCGTTTGGGATCCGTTTCCGTGATGAAAGTCCACATCGAGTATCGCGATCCGATCGGCCCCCTGGTCCAGGAATGCCTGGGCGCAGATGGCGGCATTGTTGAAAAAGCAATACCCTCCGAACATGTCGGCCGCGGCATGGTGCCCGGGCGATCGACACAACGCGAATGAGGAAGACAGGCCGTCTCTCACCATATTCTGGGCGGTCAGGGCGACATGGGCGCTGGCCAGGGCGGCCTCCCAGGTGCCGGCGCTGATGGACGTTTCCATTGCCAGCGAATAGTAGCCGAGCCGCCCTTCAATGTGCTCGGGAATGCGCTGCTGCATCCCCCGGGCGGGAATGATGGTGGGGATCGCCTCGCCCTCGTAGCCGACCTCCTGCCATTCCTCCCAGCAATGCTCGAGAAACTCGACGAATCCCGGATCGTGAATGCGCAGGATATGCTTCATCCCGAACTTCCCGGGCGGAATGACTTCACCCAGTCCGGTCTCGCCGACCCGTTTGAGCACATATTCCATGCGCTCCGGGCACTCGAACGGCGTGACCAGTTGTCCGCCGTAAAGCTCCGTCTTGGCGTTCCTGAGCGAGTGGTCGGCGCTGTATACCGTCTTCATGGTCCTCCCGCGTCCTGACTCAGTACGGGATCAAGCCGGGGCACGAACCGTTCGGGAGCGGCCTGCTCGTATGCCTTGGCGATGCGAAACACGGCCGGATCGTCATAGGTGCGGGCGACGAGCTGGATGCCTGTCGCCACGTTGTTGTCCGCGACGCCGGACGGGACCGACATGACCGGGCACCGGCTCAGCATGTTGAAAGGGTAGGTCAGCGACCAGCTTTCCTCGATCCGGCTTCGCGTATCGCCATTGATGGTCACGACGGCGTCCGGCCATGAGTAGTCGGCCGGCACCCGGTTCGTCCCGAGCGTCGGACAAACGAACAGATCGTAACGGTCCATCATCGGACCGAATGTGTCGTACATCCCGACGGCGACCTTAAGGGAACGGTTGAAGTCCTCGGCCGTGCAGGCACGGGAATTTTCGATGAACCATATCGCGTAATCGGTCAGATCCTTCCGGTGTTCCTCAAGCAGTCCGGAGAATTGGCTCACCCATGAATGCGCCCAGTAATGATGAACGGCCCCGATAATTTCTTCGGTCCAGCCGAGGTCGACCTCCTCCACATCTGCTCCCAGATCCCGAAAGGTCTGCAAGGCGTCCAGGGTATTGTTCTCGACAGCGCGGTCGATCTCCATGAAACCCAGATTCATCGACCAGGCGATTTTCAGGCCACGGAGATCCCGGGGGACGCTGTCCGTGTCCAGGACAACGCGGTCTCTCAGGGTTGCAATATCCCGGTTCGACGGACCGGAGATGATGTTCTGCATCAGGGCGCAGTCGACGACGGTCCGGGCCATCGGACCGGAATGGCTATAGAAATCGAGATTGAAAACGGGCACTTCGGGATTCCTGCCGTAGGGCGCCTTGTAGCCCACGACGCCGCATTGCGAAGCGGGGATGCGGATCGATCCGCCAATGTCGGTTCCAGTCGCGAGCGTGGTCATGCCGGCCGACAGGGCCGCCCCCGACCCGCCCGAGGAGCCGCCCGGGGTGATCTCGAGATTCGACGGATTTCGGGTAACGCCCCACAGTCTCGAGTGGCAAGAACCCAGGATGCAGAATTCGGGAGTCGTGGTTTTCGCGTGACAGATCGCGCCCGCCTCGAGCAGCCGTTCGATCAGCGTATCGGTCTGGGTGTCGATCCGGTTTCGGTAGACAAGGGACGAGGAGGACCTCAGGGTTCCCTTGACGCGAAATTCGTCCTTGACCGCCAGCGGCAGGCCGTCGAGCGGCCTTGCCTCGCCTTTCAGGTAGCGCTGTTCGGATTCGCGGGCCTGATCCAGGGCCCGGTCGAAATAGGTTTCGGTCAACGCGTTGATCGATACATTGACGGATTCGGTTCGGCGAATGACCGCTTCCAGCAACTCCACCGGGGAAAGCGTTCCTCGTCGAAATCCGGCCAACGCTTCCGCACCGCTCAGATAGCAGAGTTTCTGGGTCATGGAGGATTCGTCCTGTCGTGAAATCTTTGCCCGGGCTGGAGCCGGGAACGCCATTTTGCCGACATCGGCACCGTGCGTTTGCTCTTGTGCTGCGCCATCAGTCGGATATTGGCTTAGAATACCATGGCAATTTATCCATTCTACACAAGAACATCAATCATTCCCCGAGAGCACCGACAATGATCAGAACAGGCGAGCAGTACCGGGAGTCCCTCAGGGACGGGCGGGAAGTCTATGTGGACGGAAAACGTGTGGAGGACATCACCGAACATCACCAGTTCCGTCCCCTGATCGACATCCGCGCCCGGATCTACGACATGCAGCATGAGGCGGACACGCAGGAGATCATGACGTTCGAGAAGGACGGGGAGCGCTATCCGGTAGGCAACCAGATTCCCACGGACAAGGCACACTGGGAGGCCAAGCGTGTTGCCGTGGACACCGTCATGCGAGACATCGGCGGAGTCGTCACTCGCGTCGGAGACGAAACCGTTGGCGAGATGTGGTCGCTTGCGGACGGTGCCGACATTCTTAACGAGATCGACCCGCGATTTTCGGAAAACATCAACCGTCATATCCGGCTCGCGGTGGAGAACGATCCGTTTCACGTGTCCGCCAATACCGATCCGAAAGGCGACCGCTCGCTCCTTCCCCAGGATCAGGATCCCGACATGCTGACCCATGTGGTGAAGGAAACCGACGAGGGCATTGTCATTCGGGGCGCCAAGTATGAAACCGCGGCCGCCTATTCCAACCAGGCATTTCTCAAGCCGACCATCGCAAACTGGGGCAATGAGGCGTATTCGGACTATGCCGTAGGCTGCATCGTGCGAATGAATGCGCCGGGCGTAAAGCACATCTGCCGAGCGGGATTTCTCGGCATGGGCTCCCCGGAGGATTACCCGCTGTCGAACCGTTTCGATGAGATCGACACCCTGATGGTGCTCGACAACGTGCTGATTCCGTGGTCGGATGTCCTGTTCTACCAGCATACCCGGGCCGCGACATTCATCCGCACCACCCTGCACCGGTACTCGGCAATGCCTTTCGTGCAGCGCTTGATCACGTATACCGACATGATGATCGGTGCAGCGCTCTGGAACATCAAGCAGACCGGCCTTGAAAAGCAGCCCGCGGTACAGGAAAAGCTGGCCCAGCTGGCCGTCTACCGCGAGGGAATCAACGCCCATCTGACTGCGGCGATTGCCACCGCGGAGAGAAGTCCGGGAGGCTTTCTGATGCCGAACCAGTCCCTGCTGATGACGGGGCGGGTGCACGCCTGCGCCAACCTCCCGGCGATGATGCACATTGCTCGTGAGCTCTGCGGAGGCCAGATTTGCGTGACGCCGGATATCGAGTCGTTTCGCGGCGAAGAGACGGGCAAGTGGCTCAGCAAGTTCTACACGATCAACGAAAGGTGGATGGCCGAGGATCGCCGGAAGCTGCTTTCGTTTGCCCGGGACCTGCTGAATTCGGGCTATGCGGGGCATCGGCTGACTTTCCATCTGTTTGCGCAGTCTCCGCCGTTTGCCCACCTGGCTGCGGTGTATCGCAATTTCGGGTGGGACGGGCCGCTGGAATTCGTCAAGAAAGCCGCGGGACTGTCCGACAACGTCGACGGCTGATCCGGCCGCTCCCGAACCGTGGACGATTCGACCCGATACGACATCCTGTTCGAGCCGGTGCCGATCGGCCCGGTTGTCGCAAAGAATCGCTTCTATCAGGTTCCTCACTGCAATGGCGGCGGCTACCGGGATCCGTCCGCAGTCGCCGAAATGCGCCGGATCAAGGCCGAAGGAGGGTGGGGCGTGGGCTTCACGGAGCAGGGCGAGATCCATCACACCGGTGAAATCACGCCGTATATCGAATTGCACCTGTGGGATGACGACGACATCCCCGCCCTCGCAAAAATGGCCGACGGCATCCATGAATTCGACGCCCTGGCGGGTATCGAACTGGCCTACAGCGGCGTCAACGGACCCAACCTGTATTCGCGCGAAGTGCCCATGTCGGCGACCGCGCTGCCGATCCGCACGTTCACGAGCGATCCGGTCTCCGCCCGCTCGATGACACGCCGTGACATCCGCGACCTGATCCGGTGGCACCGCAATGCGTTCAGGCGGGCGAAGACGGCGGGATACGACCTGATTTGCCTGTACGGGGCGCACGGATTCGGCATCATCCAGCACTTTCTGTCGCCCGTGACCAATCATCGGACAGACGAATATGGCGGCTCCCTCAAAAACCGGTCCCGCCTGATGAGGGAACTGGTCTCGGAGGCCAGGGATGTCGTGGGAGACCGTTGCGCCGTCACGCTCAGGCTTTGCCTGGACGAGATGGTCGAGGGAGCCCGGTTTTCCAATTCCGAACTCCGTGACCTGGTGGCGATGCACAGCGATCTGCCCGATCTGTGGGACCTGGCTCACGGCACTTGGGAAGACTGTTCGGGTCCATCCCGCTTCAGGGAGGAGGGTGCGCAGGAGAATCTGGTGAAAGGCATTCGTGAACTCACCCTGAAACCGGTTGTCGGGGTCGGGCGGTTTACCTCTCCCGACCTGATGGTCAGGCAGGTGCGGTCGGGGACGCTTGATTTCATCGGTGCCGCCCGGCCTTCCATTGCCGATCCGTTTCTGCCCAACAAGATTCGGGATGGGCAGATCGAGGACATCCGTGAATGCATCGGCTGCAATCTGTGCATCACCGGGGACATGACCATGTCGCTGTCGCGATGCACCCAGAACGCCAGCTTCATGGAGGAATGGCGCAAGGGCTGGCATCCCGAAAGATTCGCGCCCCGAAGCGGCGATGAGTCGGTACTGGTCGTGGGTGCCGGCCCGGCCGGCATGGAGGCTGCGCGGGTTCTGGGCGAGCGGGGCTACCGGGTCACCCTGGCCGAGCGCGAGACGGTGCTCGGTGGACGGGTTGCCCGGGAGCGGAAACTGCCCGGGCTGTCTGCCTGGGGTCGTGTCGCCGACTACCGCGAGCACCGGATTCGCCGCATGGCGAAC
Organism: Gammaproteobacteria bacterium; assembly: GCA_009841725.1. Lineage (GTDB taxonomy): Bacteria > Pseudomonadota > Gammaproteobacteria > Arenicellales > Poriferihabitantaceae > Poriferihabitans. The sequence continues at coordinate 38,742 of VYGS01000079.1, read as the reverse complement.
GTCGAAATCTACCCGGGCAGTGAACTCACGGTGGATGACGTGCTTGAATTCGGCTTTGATCATGTCGCAATCGCAACCGGATCGATCTGGAGGCGGGACGGTGTGGCCCGGTATCATGTCCGGGCGCTGGACAACGACGGATCGGTAGCGATCCTGACTCCGGATGATCTGATGGGGGAAACGATTCCGACCGGTCGGGTTCTGGTCTACGACGACGATCACTACTACATGGGCGGCGTCCTCGCGGAACTGGCCGCGATGGAGGGTGCCGAGACGATTGTCGCCACCCCGGCCGCACGGGTGTCGGAGTGGACGGTCAACACGCTTGAGCAGTCTGCGGTCCACCGTCGGCTGGCCGAGCGGGGAGTGTGCATCTTGCCGAGCACCGCGCTGGAAAGGATCGACCGGGGCCGGGCGATTCTGGCGTGCAGCTACACCGGCGAGACGAGCGATTTCGAAATCGATGCCGTGGTGATGGTCACGAGCCAGGAGTCCGACAGCCGCTTGTGGACATCCCTGGAGGCGCGGCGGGAGGAGTGGGCTGACCGGGGCATCCGGTCGATCCGGTTGATCGGAGACGCCCTCTCGCCGGCTCCGATCGCCTGGGCGGTCTATTCCGGCTACCGGTACGCGCAGACCGTCGACGGGCCGAATGATGATGGCGATGCCCTGCCGTTTCGCCGAGAGGTGGTTTCGCCGGTGCCCGGATTCCGGCTGCGATCGTAAGGCAGCAAGGCAGTTGGTTTGAGGAGGGCAAGGCCGACTCATCCGGTTCCCTCTCAGCGTGTCTTGACCCGTCCGACGGCATCGTTCCATCCGTCGACCAGGGCCTTCCGCCTGCCGGGGCCCATGTCTGATGTGAACAGGCTTTCCCGGGACCAGCGGGATGCGATCTCGTCGATGGAGGCGAAGATGCCGTGCCCGGTTCCGGCGAGAAAGGCTGCGCCCAATGCGGTCGTCTCGATCACGGTCGGTTTTTCCACCACGGTATCGAGGATATCCGCCAGAAACTGCAGCATCCAGTCGTTGGCCGCCATGCCGCCATCGACCCTGAGCCGGTCGAGCTGCCGACCGCTGTCTGCTTCCATGGCCCCGATCAGTTCGCGACTCTGGTAGCAGACCGCTTCCAGCGCGGCGCGGAGAAGGTGCGCGATTCCGGTATCTCGGGTGATGCCCACTACCGCCGCGCGGGCGTCGGGATCCCAGTGCGGGGCGCCGAGACCGGTGAATGCCGGAACCATGTACACGCCGCCATTGTCGTGTGTCGATTCGATCAGCGCATCGATCTCGCGGACATGGCGGATCAGCTTGAGGTTGTCGCGCACCCATTGGATCGCGGTGCCAGCATTGAAGAGGCTTCCTTCCAGGGCATAGGTGACCTGTCCGGCGAGCCGGTAGCCCACGGTGGTGAGCAGGCGGTTGCGGGAGACGACCGGTTCCGAGCCGGTATTCATGATCATGAAGCATCCCGTTCCATACGTGCTCTTTGTCATGCCCGGATCGAAGCAGGCCTGTCCGAACAGAGCTCCCTGCTGATCTCCCACCACGCCCCGTATGGGCAGCTCGACTCCCAGAATCCGTGAGTCGGTGATGCCGTAGTCGTCGGCGCTGTCCCGAACGTCCGGCAATAGGCCTTTCGGCACATCGAACAGCGAGAGCAGGTGATCGTCCCAGTCCTGTTCGTGAATGTTGAACAGCAGGGTGCGGCTGGCATTGGTGGCGTCGGTGGCATGCACCGCGCCTCCGGTGAGTTTCCAGACGAGAAAGCAGTCGACGGTGCCGAACGCCAGCTCGCCCCGCTCGGCCCGGGATCGGACGCCGGAAACATTGTCCAGGATCCAGGCAATCTTCGTGGCTGAAAAGTAGGCGTCCGCAATGAGCCCGGTCCGGGCGGTGATTTCCCTGCCATGACCGTCCTGCCTGATCCGATCGCAGGCCGGTGCCGTTCGCCGGTCCTGCCATACGATGGCGTTGTACACGGGCTCCCCGGTGCCGCGGTCCCAGATCAGGGTGGTTTCACGCTGGTTGGCGATGCCCACGGTTGCGACGTCCGATCCGGCCTTTTGCAGGGCGTCCCGGGTCGACTGCAACGCGGTCTTCCAGATCATTGCCGGATCATGTTCCACCCAGCCGTCGCCGGGATAGATTTGCCGAATTTCGTACCGGGACGAGGCCAGGATCGTGCCGTCGAGTGAGAAGACGAAGGCGCGGGAACTGGTTGTACCCTGGTCGATGGCGAGAATGCTCCGGTTCATGGTGCAGCCTTGGCCCTGTCAGTTCGTTGCGGTGGAGTGAATCGTAGCCTTGTCTGGATCACCGGACCGGGACCGATCACCCATTGATTATAGCGGGTGATGTCGGGAAGGCCGATCCGGCTGACGCGTATTGCTTCCGTCCATCCAGAACACTCAGGAACCCTTGCCGAGCCGGATCCGCCGATGCTGTCGCGCGAGGTCGTGCCAAGGTTTTTCATGCCAGTATTTCCGGGCCCGTGCCGATGTCGACGGCAGTACCCAGATTCGCGTATTGCCGAGCGTCACTCTCTGCAGTCCGTAGTTCCCGACAGGCATGGCGAACTGCTCCCGGATAAACCGTTGTGCCGGCTTCTTGGCGACAAATGCGAGCAGGGCGGGACGGTAGCGTTCGATTTTTTCCCGAAGATCGCTGCAGAGGTAGGCATTCGAGGAAAGCTGATCATCGTTTCCGAACTCGAACTTGGCAAGATCGGTCAGTCCCAGGCCATGGTGCACGACTTCGCGATACTCCCGCGGTTCAAGACGCCGGTCGGTAAAGCCGGCCTCGTGCAAGATGTGCCAAAACCGGTTTCCCGGTCCGGCGTAATATTGTCCGAGGCGGGCCGACCTGTTGCCCGCGGCAGAACCGCAGAACACGGTGACAAGACCCGGTTGCAGGACATCTTCGAGGATCGGTTTCACCCCGATTGCTCCATCTCTCACGGCGAGCCTATTAATGGTATGGTCCGCCCCCGTCTGGCTGGGGGAGGAGCCGGTACAATCCGGTGTGACGGCTGAGCGGAGAGCCGAGGCGGAGAGGAAGGTCATGATCCATTCTCCGCAGATACGACTTCGAAGAGCCACAATGATGATCATCATTCACACATATGGAGGAATGAACCATGACTCAAATGAAGCATACCACGAACTCTCCCCTGTCTCCGGCCTTTGTCGGCATTGATCTGGCGAAGAACACGGTGCATGTGCACGGTGTCGACGAGTCCGGAGCGAGGTGCCTGGACCGCAAGATGACGGTGAAGGGGATGAAGAGGCTGTTGTCGACTCTGGCGCCCTGCGTGGTCGGCATGGAGGCCTGCGGGCGGGCTCATCAGTGGGCCCGCGAGATCGGCCGGATGGGCTTTGATGCGAAGCTGATCGCGCCGCAGTTCGTCAAGCCGTATGTGATGAGCAACAAGAACGACCGGGCGGATGCCGCGGCGATCTGCGAAGCGTTGCGCCGACCCGGCATGCGCTTTGTCGGGATCAAGAGCGAATCGCGTCAGGCGCATCAGGCGCTGCACCGGATTCGCTCGCTGGCGGTGGGCCAGCGCACGGCGCTGGTCAATCAGGCCCGAGGCCTGCTGGCGGAGTTCGGGATCGAGATCGGCCAAGGCCGTCATCGCGTGCGCAAGGCGCTGGTGACGATCCTGGGGGACGGCGGGAGCGGCGAGGTCACGCTTGATCCGCTGTTTCTGGACTGCCTCAAGGATCTGTATGACCAGCTGGTGCGCATGGACGAGAGGATTGCCGGGCTGGACGAGCGCATCGAGCGGATCGCGCAGGAGGATGAGAAGGCGCAACTGCTGATGACGATTCCGGGGATCGGTCCGATGACGGCGACCGCCTTGCTGTGCACCGCCGGCGATACCCGGGTGTTCAGGAACGGCCGGGAGTTCTCGGCCTGGCTTGGCCTGGTGCCCCGTCAGCATTCGACCGGAGGCAAGGATCGGCTGCTCGGGATCAGCAAGCGCGGAGACGTCTACACCCGGATGCTGCTGATCCACGGCGCCCGCTCGGTCGTCGCCCAACTCTCGCGCAAGCAGAAGACCGATTCCCGAAGCCTGTGGCTGATCCGGCTGCTGGACCGACGCCATCGCAATGTGACCACGGTCGCCCTGGCCAACCGCATGGCGCGAACCGCATGGGCCGTGCTCGACTCCGGTGAGCCCTGGAGAGCCGACCCCGTGCCGGCCTGAATCCCCGGGCTCGATCCCGAAGGCTCGAATCGAATCTCCCGAACAGGAGGACCGTCTACCCACCCAGGTTGCGAAGAGTAGATTGACAGTGATGGCAGAGAAGGTCACCCTGCCGGCGTGAAAACCTGTAAAGTACAAAGACCCTTGAGGTCGATCTGTTGTTTAGGACGCACCGGCGCGGATTCCATCAGGGCCAGAGGGCCACACCGCCCTCACCAACAGGTCGGATATATGGCTGCAACCTCACTCTCCCGGATCCCGATATCCCTCTTGCATCACAGGGGCGGACCATATATGTACTTTATACTCAAGGATTTATCCCGAAGCAGGACTGTCGCCCGGATGAAAGAACCGGGAGCGGGCCGGGCCACGGTCGGATATATTCTTGTTTCCACATGCAAATTCACTTCACATGACCGGGAACCGTGCAAGACTCGTGGAGCGTCTGTCAAGGCGTGACGGATCGCTCTGGCCTTCCTCTGACGATCCGCCACTCGGCTGGCTGGATGCGGCGGGCTTCATGGACAGGCATGCCCGCAGTCTCATGCAGTGGGCCGATTCACTGATTCGGGATCGCCGTATCCGCCGGGTCGTTCTGATCGGTATGGGCGGTTCCAGCCTTGCGGCCGAAGTCCTTTTTTCGGTGTTTGGCAGACAGGACGGGTTTCCCGAACTGGTTGTCGCGGACAGCACATCCCCCGCTCTGGTCGAGGCTCTCAAGATCGATAGCCGGACCCTGTTCATCGTCTCGAGCAAGTCGGGCAGCACGGTCGAGACGGCCGATCTGTGCGCCTGGCTGTATTCGAGGGCCGGCCACCTCGACGGACATCCCGGCAGTCGCTTCATTGCCATCACCGATCCCGGTTCCGGTCTTGCCGCACGAGCCGAGGCCGACGGGTTCCTTCGGGTTTTTCTGAATCCGCCTGACATCGTGGGACGGTTTTCGGCGCTCAGTCTTTTCGGCCTGGTGCCGGCTGCCCTGACGGGCATTGATCTGGTCCGGCTCGGAAAGCGGACGGAATCGTGGTGGCGCGTCTGTCTGGCGGAGCAGCCCTCCGTGCTGTCCCGGTTGATCGGTGTCATGGCGGAGTGTTCCAGATCGGGTCACGGGATGCTGGCCGTCGAATTGCAGCCGCCGTTGCGCTCCCTGTTCAACTGGATCGAGCAGCTGGTTGCCGAGAGCACGGGAAAGAAGGGGAGGGGGATTCTCCCGGTCGACCCCGCGCTGGTCGATGGCCGGGCGATGGAAGCGGGCGGCTGTGGCATTGTCCGCATCGGCATGGATTCCAAGGCCGAACCGGGAGATCATGTCGTGGACCGGGAGGGACGGCTCTGTATTTCAATGCGGGATGAATACGACCTGGGCGGGATGTTCATGTTGTGGCAGGCGGCGACTGCGGTCGTCGCGAGCCGACTCGGGGTCAATGCGTTCGATCAGCCGGATGTGGAGGCCGCGAAGGCCGAGGCCCGCCGGGTTGTGCGAAATGACATGGTAAGGAATGATCAGCGCCGGATTCGGGTCGGGCAGCTTGATTTCTACCGCTCGTCCGTCTGGAAAGACCGTCCGATGCCGGTTAGCCCCGAAGACGTGATGTCCGAGTTTTGCGAGAAGGCGCAACCCGGGGGATACCTCGCCATACTGGCCTACATGCCGATGCAGCGGCAGGTCGAAAAATCCCTGGAAAAACTGGCCGACGGTTTCAAGTCGAGATTCGGCGCTGTTACAATCGGGTTTGGGCCAAGGTATCTCCATTCCACCGGGCAACTGCACAAGGGCGGACCGCCGATCGGCTGTTTTCTCCAGATCGTTGAAGACGATGTGCCCGATCTTGTCGTACCCGGACGGGACTACGGATTCGGGCGGTTGCACCGGGCCCAGGCAGATGGGGATTTCCTTGTGCTGGAAAACAGCCGCAGGCCTATCATGCGTGTCGGAATCCGGGGTGACCGGCTGGATGCTCTGGACCGCCTCGCGGACATGCTAACCTGAAATCGGAATGGCCGGCATCTCGCGATGATCATGCGAAGAACAGGAACACTCAACTCACGTCCATGCTCACGTTTCAGCAATTGATCCTGACATTGCAGCAGTACTGGTCCGATCAGGGCTGCGTCATCCTGCAACCGTATGACATGGAGGTTGGAGCGGGAACGTTTCATCCTGCAACCTTTCTTGCAGCGATCGGGCCTGAACCGATCCGCGCGGCCTATGTCCAGCCCTCCAGACGGCCCACTGATGGTCGATACGGCGAGAACCCCAACCGGGTGCAGCACTACTTCCAGTTCCAGGTGGTCATGAAGCCCTCGCCGACGGATTTCCAGGATCTGTACCTGGGCTCTTTGGCCTGTCTCGGGTTCGACTTTCAGAAGGACGACGTCCGGTTCGTCGAAGACGACTGGGAATCGCCCACGCTGGGAGCGTGGGGGCTTGGCTGGGAAGTCTGGCTGAATGGAATGGAAGTCTCCCAGTTCACGTATTTTCAACAGGCTGGCGGTCTCGATTGCAAGCCCGTGACCGGCGAGATCACCTACGGCCTTGAACGTATCGCAATGTATCTTCAGGGCGTGGATTCGCTGTTCGACCTGGCCTGGAACGACGGTGCCGATGCCTGGACCTACGGGGATATCTACAGGCAGAACGAAATCGAGCAGTCCGCGTACAACTTCGAGCATGCGGACGTTGACGCACTCTTTCGGCAATTCGAGGCCGCGGAAACCGCCGCGGAACATCTGGTTTCGAAAGATCTGCCGTTGCCCGCCTACGAGCAGGTGCTGACCGCCTCGCACACCTTCAACCTCCTCGACGCACGGCATGCGATCGGGGTCACCGAGCGGGTTCGCTATATCGCCCGCGTCAGGAACCTGGCCCGGAGCGTGGCAAAGGGATACTTCGAAAGCCGTGAGCGGCTGGGTTTTCCGAGACTCAAGGACGATGCCATCGCCCATGCTGGCGAGAACGATGACGATGTCAGGTAATCCCGGCAAGGCGGGCTCAAGCCCCCGAACCCTGCTTGTCGAGATCGGCACGGAAGAATTGCCTCCCAAGGCCCTCCAATCGCTGTCGCACGCCTTTGCAGGAAGCGTGGTGAACGTGTTGCAGGATGCCGGAATGCTGAAAGGGAAGGACCCGGACTGGCAGGCCTATGCCACGCCGCGGCGGCTTGCCGTACGGGTCGGGAATGTCCTGGGCCACCAGCCGGATTGGACGGAATCGCGCCGGGGCCCTTCCCTCAAGGCGGCATTCGATGCGGCCGGCGAGCCGACGCCTGCCGCCCTCGGGTTTGCCCGGTCATGCGGCGTACCGGTCGGGGAGCTGGAGACCCAGAAGACGGACAAGGGCGAATGGATGGTGCATACCCGGACGGTCCGGGGGGAATCCCTGGATCGGGTGGCTTCGGACGCTCTCGCCGGGGCGATTCGTGCACTGCCGATACCGAAGCGCATGCGATGGGGGGATTGCGACCATGAATTCGTTCGGCCCGTCCACTGGTTGCTTGCGCTTCACGGCGAGACCGTGCTGGATTTCGGGATAATGGGACTGAAAGCGGATCGGATCACGCAGGGACACCGGTTCCATGCCCCCGGTTTCCTGTCGATTCGCAGTGCGGATGACTATGCCATGGAGCTTGAACGCCAGGGGTTCGTCATCGCCGACCGTGAGAGACGGACAAGGCTGATCGAGGAACGGGTTGCCCGCCTTGCTGCACAGGACGGCCTTGAGGCCGTGCCGAATCCCGAATTGCTGGACGAAGTGGCCGGTCTGACCGAGTGGCCGATTGCCATGGCCGGAGCGTTTGACGAACGGTTCCTGAAGCTTCCGAAGGAAGTCCTGGTTGCCACCATGACGTCCCATCAGAAATATTTCTGCACGGAGGACGCAGGAGGCCGGATCGCTTCGCGGTTTGTCGTGATCGCCAATCTGGACAGCAGTGATCCGGAGCGGGTCCGCAAGGGCAATGAACGGGTGCTTCGCGCCAGGCTGGCTGATGCCGAGTTCTTCTGGAACACGGACCGGAAGATTCGGCTCGAGGAACGGGTCGAGCGTCTCGGGACTGTGATCTTTCACAACCGCCTTGGCTCGGTCTACGACAAGACCTGCCGGATCGGCCGGCTGGCCGCCCTGATCTCGGATCGAACAGGGATGGATGTCGAGGCGACCGACGTGGCCGCCCGGCTGTGCAAGACGGATCTCGTCACCGACATGGTGGGGGAATTTCCGGCGCTGCAGGGTGTGATCGGACGCCACTATGCACTGGATCAGGGCATCGACCCGGAGGTTGCGGATGCGATCGATGCCCACTACATGCCGCGTTTCTCTGGCGACAGGCTGCCGCCCGGAGGCATTGCCAGCAGCCTGGCTCTTGCCGACCGCGTTGACACGCTCTGCGGCATTTTCGCATGCGGCGATGTCCCGAGCGGGGAGCGCGACCCGTTCAGCCTGCGCCGCGCCTCTCTCGGCGTACTTCGCATCCTGATGGAAAATCGCATCGATCTCGATCTTGGGGAGTTGATCGACTGGGGCATGGACATCTACCGGGATGCGGAATTGCCCGGAATCGATACGGGCGATACGGTAAGGACGAGCCTGTTCGAATTTGTCCTGGAAAGATCGCGGGGACTGTTGCAGGGCAAGGGATACAGTGTTGATCTGTGGCAGGCGGTCAAGGCGGTGTCGCCAACGAGACCGCTAGATTTCCTGGACCGTATCGAGTCGGTGCACCGATTCGTCGGGGAAAACCGGGAAGCGGCGGAATCCATCATTGCGATGAACAAGCGAATCTCGAATATCCTGACCGACGATTCCGCCGGATCCGGAACCGATTTCGACATCGGGCTTGCCGAGCATGACTGTGAGCGGGAACTGGCGACGATCCTCTCGCAGGTGGAGGCCGCTGCCTGCGAGGACATGCAAAACGGACACTACGTCAGGGGGCTGGAAACCCTGGCCCGGGTTCACCGGCATGTCGACAACTTCTTCGATCAGGTGATGGTAATGGCTGAAGACATTGCCGTACGCAACAACCGGACCACGCTGCTCGGGCGCATCCGCTCGATGTTTCTCGAGGTTGCGGACTTTTCGAAAATCAGGCTCGAGTCATGACGGTGCAATACGATTCTTTCGCGGCGATGCTTCAGGCGGTGCAGGCGTTTCACGACAAGCACGAGTTCAACCTGAACGGTGGAGAGGACATGATTTACCGGGTTGCGTTGATGGCCGAGGAGCTGGGAGAGATTTCCGCCTGCGTCAGCAAGGGCAAGGATCCGGATCAACTCTCGGAAGAGTGTGCAGATTTGCTGATCCTGCTGCTTGGAAACGCGATTTGCGCGAATTTCGATCTCAACGAGGCGTTCTGGAAGAAAATGGCGAAGCTGTCGGAACGGACGGGCAGGGTGATCGGGGGACGGATACGCGTTTCCAGTTTCGACAATATCGATGAGTAAGTTCAGGCTGATCATCCTTGATCGTGACGGCGTCATCAATCAGGATTCGGACTCGTTCATCAAGACGCCGGAAGAATGGGTTGCCATCCCCGGCAGCCTTGAGGCCATCGCGCGGCTTTGCCGGGAAGACTACAGGGTCGTGATCATCACCAACCAGTCCGGCATTTCCCGGGGCCTCCTGTCGATCAATACCCTGAACCGGATTCACCAGAAGATGCTCGAGGAACTTGCCCATTTCGGGGGCGAGATCAGCGCGATCTTTTTCTGTCCTCATGGGGATAAGGAGCGTTGCGACTGCCGCAAGCCGGCTCCGGGTCTTTTTCTGAAATTGTCCGACCGGCTCAATTGCGACTTGCGGGATGTCTACGCCGTTGGCGATTCGCTGAGGGACATCCAGGCGGCACATGCCGCTGCCGCCAACCCGGTTCTGGTTCGAACCGGCAAGGGCGAGCACACACTGGAGACGATCAGGTCGGAAAATCTCGAGGAGGAGTTCGGCGCGATTCCCGTCTATCCCGATCTGGCGGCATTCGTCGCCCGACTGCTGCAAACGCCGCACTGACCGGACGGGACCGTTCGATGCTGTATCTGCGTTGCCTGCTCTATCTGGCCGGACAAATCGTCAGCGCTGTCGTCGTTTTCCTGGTTGCGCTGATCGCCGCGTGCATATCGAGGCCGGCCAAGGACAGGGTGATTCTCCAGTGGGCCCGGTTCAATATCTGGACTCTAGGGGTGCTTTGCGGAATCACCTTTCGGGTGCACGGCAGGGAAAATATCCCCGATGAGGCGTCGATCATCGTCTCGAACCACCAGTCGGCGTGGGAAACGCTGGCGCTCCAGCTGATTTTTCCGACCCAGTCGTACCTGTTGAAGAAAAGCCTGCTGAGAATCCCGATCTTCGGCTGGGGACTGGCCATGACCCGGCCGGTGGCCATCGACCGCGAACGGAAAATTCGAGCCCTGGACAGCCTGATCAAGCAGGGGGCCGAACGTCTTCGGGAGGGGCGATGGCTGGTTATCTTTCCCGAGGGCACCCGGCAGCCGCCCGGGTATCCGGGAAAATTCCAGGTCGGCGGCGCAATGATTGCCGCAAAGACCGGGGCGCCGATTGTGCCGGTGGCGCACAACGCCGGAGTTTTCTGGCCCAAGAAGAGCTTCATCAAGTATCCCGGAACGATTGACCTTGTCATCGGCGAGCCGATAGGGAGTGCCGGAAGGAAGGCGAGGGAACTGAACGCCGAAACCGAGGCCACGATTGTCGAAAACCTGTCCCAGCTGTCGTCGGCACGGATCTGATCCATGTCGTGTACGATTCGTTTCGGCACCACGGCAAGGTGATTTCGATGCATCTGGAAGGATGTTTTTCATACGGCGTTTGTTCATGCACGGCCTCAGCGCTCGGGAAGAGATCGGGAAGAGATTGAACGACGTGGCAGCAGAAGGTAGAATCAGGATTATGCACAAGCGTCTAAAAACAGCCGAACCGCCCGACATACCGGGATTCCCGAAGGATTGGCGCGACAAGATCAAGGCAGACCTCGCGGACCAGCTTGCAGCCGGGGGTACGCTCTACGGTATCCGGTCGGACGGTGCCTATATCGCGCGCACCAGAGACGGCGACCGGGTGATCAAGATGCCTGAACGGGAGCCCGCCTGACCCGCTCTCTTTCTGCGGTCATGCCCACGCTTTTCGTCGTTGCTGGCCCGAACGCGACTGCCTTGCGTCGAATTAAGGGCTTTGACCGATTTCCGACAGGCGCAGAAATTCCAAGGGGCTCAGGGTTTCCGCCCGGGCCGCGCCGTCGATCCCGGCGTCCTCGAACTGCTCGCGTGTGATCATGCCGGACAGGGCGTTGCGCAAGGTTTTCCTTCGCTGTGCGAAGGCGTTTCGGACCAGCATCTCGAGCCGGGCCGGATCTTCAGGTTCGATGGTCGGTTTACGGGGACGCATGTGCACTACGGCGGAATTGACTTTCGGCGGGGGTGAAAACGCCTGCGGTGCGACCTCGAAGAGGTAGTCGCAATCAAGCTTGAGCGACGCCATTACCGAAAGTCTGCCGTAGTTGCGCTCTCCTGCGTTGGCGACAAGGCGAAGCGCCACCTCCTTTTGGACCATGAACAGCATGTCTTCGATGATGTCCAGGCTGTCGAGCAGGTGAAACAGCAAGGGAGTTGAAATGTTGTAGGGAAGATTGCCGACGATCCGAAGTTTTCCCCCGTTCCCCGGTACCGGGAGCGATCGGAGATCCGTGGACAGGATATCCTCTTGAATGATCGACAGGGGTTGTCCGGAGAATCGGCTGTCCAGATATTTCGCCAGATCCCGGTCGAGTTCGACGGCGACCAGATGGTCGAGACGCTCCAAAAGCCGCGCGGTAAGTACCCCGGTTCCAGGGCCGATTTCGATCACGCGGTCGTCGCGTTCGGGCGAGATCGCGGCCAGGATCGATTCCAGTACCGCACTGTCGGTCAGAAAGTGCTGTCCAAACCGCTTGCGGGGGGTTGTCGGGATCAACGCGTACAAGCCCGGCGCCGGGCGAAATCGATGGCCATGTCGATGGCAGCGCACAGGCTCGAATGCTCCGCTCGGCCTGTGCCCGCGAGATCCAGGGCCGTTCCGTGATCGACCGAGGTGCGGATGATCGGCAGCCCCATCGTGATGTTGACGATTTCTCCGAATCCCGAGTGCTTGATCACCGGCAATCCCTGATCGTGATACATAGCGAGGATGACGTCGTATCCGCCGAGGCTGCGGGCGGTGAATGCGGTGTCTGCGGGAACCGGCCCGACGATGTGAAGGCCCTCGTTCTTCATTCTTGCGATCGCCGGTTCGATGATGTCGGCTTCATCGCTGCCCAAGTGGCCCGCCTCGCCGGCATGAGGATTCAATCCGCAGACCGCGATCCGGGAGTTCCCGATTCCGAAAAGCCGCTTCATGTCGGAATGAATGATATCCAGGGTTCGGCAAAGTCCTTCCTCCGTGATGCTCTCGGGAACCTGGCGAAGGGGGATATGGGTCGTGGCGAGACAGACACGAAGCCGGTCGTTGGCCAGCATCATGACCGGATACTCGGTGCCGGTTCTCGCGGCGATCCATTCGGTGTGGCCGGTAAAGGGGATGCCGGCGTCGTTGATCACGCTTTTTTGGACCGGTGCCGTAACCATGGCGTCGCATTTGCCGGCCGAGCACCGGTTGATCGCCTCGTCAATGATTGCGGTCACATGGGCCCCGTTCAGCGGATTCAACCGGCCGGGCACTGTCGGACAGGGCGCCCTGTCCGGAAGAATCTGCATGACCCCCGGGCAATGTACGGGGAGTTCGTCATCCGGAACAATCTCCCGGATGTCGACCTCAAGGCCGAGAAGTCTCGCCCTTGAAGCGACGAGATCGGGGTCCGCGACGAACGCGAGGCGTGCGGGAAAGGGTTGCATGGAAGCGGCCAGACAGATGTCCGGGCCGATTCCGGCGGGCTCTCCGCTGCTGATCACGATCGACGGGGTCATGGCACGCTCGACACCATGTGGGCACGAGAGTCGATTTCCGGGATACCGGGCAGAGTGGGCGGGCGGTTATCGGTATTCATCATCGACAGATTCGAATTCGTCCGGATCGGCGTCGTGTATGTCTTCCCATCCGTGCTTGTCGAGATCGATCCGCCCTTTCCGGTCGAACAGCACGCCTTCCGAGAGCAGCATGAATTTTTGCTCGCTGTCACCCTGGCCGTGTTTCCTGGGGCTGACTTCGCCGCGGCTGTTCACGACCCGGTGCCAGGGCAGATCCTGGCCGTAGGGGATGGCGGCCATGGCGTAGCCGACCTGCCTGGCCGAACACCCGACGATTCTCGCTATGCCTCCATAGCTGATGACCTTCCCGTAGGGAATCCGTTCGACAATTCGGTAGATGCTTTGGTACAGGCTCAACGGTTTGCAGACGAGGATGGGCGCCAGCGACAACAAGCAGGATTGCCACAGTGTACATCAACAGGGACGGAACTTCGGTCGTGAAAGCGATCGGGCTGTTCCGGCCTTGCCGGACGATCCGGATCAAGGCTTGCGCGATGGCGGGGAAGTGGGTGGAAATGGCTCTGGTGAACGGCAAAGCCGCATTTCGGGTTTGTGTTGGGCATGTATATTGCCCGTGCCCTTCCCAGGCGGAAGGACTATTCCACGGTCACCGACTTCGCCAGGTTCCTTGGCTTGTCGATGTCGGTCCCCTTGATCAGAGCGACGTGATAGGCAAGCAGTTGCAACGGGATGGTAAAGATGATGGGTGCGATCGAACTCTCCACCGATGCAACATTGATGACCTGCAGGTTCTCCCGACTGGACAGACGGGTGTCCGAATCCGCAAACACGATAAGCTTGCCGCCCCGTGCGCGGACTTCCTCAATGTTGCCTTTCAACTTGCCGAGTTGCATGTCGTTGGGTGCAACGGAGACGACCGGCATTTCGCTGTCCACCAGGGCCAGTGGGCCGTGTTTCAGCTCCCCGGCCGGGTAGGCCTCGGCGTGCACGTAGGAAATTTCCTTCAGCTTGAGAGCACCTTCCAGAGCGATCGGATAATGGATGCCGCGCCCCAGAAAGAGAGCGTGTTGCTTGTTGGCGAACTGTTCGGCGATGGCCTGGATGGCGGATTCGAGTTCCAGGGCCGACTCGATCCGGGCCGGCAACTCCCTCAGTTCCCGGACCAGTTTGCTCTCCTCGGCCATGTCCAGTCCGGCTCTGCGTCCCATGACGATCGCAAACAGGCGCAACGCCACGAGTTGGGTGACGAACGCCTTGGTGGAAGCCACGCCGATCTCCGGCCCCGCATGCGTCATCAGGACCAGCTCGGAGTCTCGCACAAGAGAGCTGTCCGGGGCATTGCAGATCGCCAGGCTGTGGGCATATCCGCATTCTTTCGCGTAGGCGACCGACGAAAGCGTGTCGATGGTCTCTCCGGACTGGGACAGGGCGACCACCAGGCAGTCTCGGGGGACTGCATGCTTTCGCGAGAGAAACTCGCTCGCGATTTCCACCTGGCATGGAATGCCCAGATCCTCGAGCCAGTATCGTGCGACAAGACCTGCATGATAGCTGGTCCCGCAGGCAAGAATCTGGATTGCCCGGGTCTTGTCGAATATCCGTTTCGCTTCCGTGCCGAAACAGGCTTCAAGTACCCGCCTTGCCGTGATCCGGCCTTCAAGGGTATCGGATGCCGCCTGCCCCTGTTCATGGATCTCCTTCTCCATGTAATGGCGGTGGTTTCCCAATTCGGTCGACCGCGGGCTCAGGGTGCTGGTCCGCATGTCGCGATCCTGGGGGCGGCCATCGAGATCGGTGATCGTCACCCGGTTTTGGTCGATGTCGACGATATCGCCGTTTTCCAGAACGATGAAATCCCGGGTATGCGCAATCAGCGCCGAGATATCGGATGCCAGGTAGGTTTCGTCTTTTCCGACCCCCACGATCAGCGGCGACCCCCGCCGTGCTCCAATGATCCGGCCCGGCTCGTCTGCATTGACGATTCCCAGTGCGTAGGCGCCCTTGAGCGCCCCGATGGATTCCCTGACGGCCGACATGAAGTCCGAGCCCCGGTCCATGTGCAGCCGGATGAGATTGACGATCACCTCGGTGTCGGTCTCGGAGTGAAAATCCATGCCCTCGTCGACCAGCCAGTTTCTGAGTTCCTCGTGATTTTCGACGATGCCGTTGCAAACCAGGGCGATGCGTTCGCCGCTGACATGAGGATGCGCATTGTTCTCGGTCGGAGGGCCGTGAGTTGCCCAGCGGGTATGCGCAATGCCCGTTCGGCCATGAATCCCTTCGCTGGCATCGATCGTGCGCTCGAGTTCGATCAGTTTTCCGGGAGCGCGCAGTCTTGAGAGTGAACCTTTCTCTTGAATGATCGCGAGACCGGAAGAGTCATAACCGCGGTATTCAAGGCGCTTGAGACCATCCAGGAGGATGGGCAGAACGTCCGCTTTGGAGATGGCTCCGATGATCCCGCACATGGCGTTTCAGAAGATAGGCGGCCCGGGTTGGCAATACATCGAATCGGCTTTCAATCCCGGTTCCTCCGGTTCCAGTTGGGGAGGGTCTTCTGCGGCGTGCGAGTGAGAACCAGGCTGTCGTTGTTGACGTTGCTCGTGATGGTGGTGCCGGCGGCGATGGTGGCGCCTTGTCCAATGACCACCGGGGCCACCAATTGGCTGTCCGAGCCGACAAACACTTCATCCTGAATGATGGTCTTGTGTTTGCGGGCTCCATCGTAGTTGCAGGTGATAACCCCGGCGCCGACGTTCACGTTTCTGCCAATTCGCGCATCGCCGATATAGGACAGGTGGTTGACCTTGCTGCCCCGGTCGATCAGGCTTTCCTTGACCTCCACGAAATTTCCGATCCTGGAATTGTCGCCGATGAGTGTTACGGGGCGGATCCGGGCAAACGGGCCGACAACGCAATGCGATCCGATCATCGAGTTTTCGATCACCGTATTTTCCAGGATGTGGGTATCGTGGCCGATCACACTGTTGCGGATCACGGAATGGGCCCCGATCGAAACATTGTTCCCGATCCGGACCTTGCCTTCCAGAATCACGTTGATGTCTATTCGGCAATCCAGCCCGTGTTTGAGGATACCGCGCAGGTCGAAGCGTGCCGGATCCATCATGGTCAATCCGTCCTCCATGAGGTGCCTGGCGACCCGTCTTTGATACACCCGTTCCAGGTCCGCGAGCTCGGCCCGGTTGTTGGCTCCGAGCATTTCGTTGCCGTCAACGGGCGAGACGCGCCGGATTGCAAGCCCGTCGGCAACCGCCAGCGACACGATGTCGGTCAGGTAGTACTCCTGCTGGCTGTTGCGGTCGTTCAGACGAGGCAGCCATTTCTTCAGCCAAGAGGCTTTCATTCCGAAGCAATTGGCATTCACCTCTCTGATCTTCTTCTGCTCATCGGTGGCATCGCGCTCCTCGACGATCCCGCTGATCCGGTCGTTCTCGTCCCGCAGAATCCGCCCGAAGCTCCCCGGATTGTCGAGAATGTCGGTGACCATGTTCAGGTGCCCGCCGACGTTGGCCGTTTCCATGATCGTGTCCGGAGTGATCAGGGGCATGTCGCCGTTGAGAATGACCACGGTGGAATCGTCATCCATGTCTTCGACAGCCAGCAATGCGGCCTGTCCGGTCCCTTCCGGAGAGGGTTGCACAATCCAGTTCAGTCGAGTATCCGGATCGGGCATGTTCAGGGGGAACCGGCTGATCGTGTCGACGATGTAGTCCTTTGTTGCCCCGACAACAATGTTGATTCGTTCTGGTCGCAGGACCGAGGAGGATTCGATGACGTGCTGGAGGATGGGACGTCCTCCGAGAGAATGCAGCACTTTCGGCAGGTCGGAACGCATGCGCTTGCCACGTCCCGCAGCCAGGATCACAATTTCAAGAGGCATGACAGATTGGGTTTTCGGTTGTGCAGGTTGCTTGTTTCGACTCTAGGCGGTATGTTCCCGTGGCGGATTATATCAATTCGCCCGATGCCTGTGTTACCGAGATGTCCCTCGACGATCTGAAGAAAATCAAGAATGGAGCTCCTTTCGAGAGCCCTGTAAATCCGGTCGAGCTGACGCTTGACAGCGAAATCCGGTTTCATTGCCACAAGGGTGTGTCCTGCTTCAATGCCTGTTGCCGACATGTCGATATCACCCTGACCCCTTACGACATCCTGCGCCTGAAACGGCGCATGAACATGACTTCCTCGGAATGGGTCAGCCGGTATACCCTGCCGTTTCCAATGGACGCGCACGAGATGCCCGGCCTGAAGCTGGCCACCAAGCCCGGCTCCAACGAATGCGTGTTTCTCCGGAAAGAGGGTTGTGGAGTCTACGAGGATCGGCCTGCCGCGTGCCGCTACTATGCTTTGGGCCAGATGGGGGTGAAGAGACAGGGAAGCGACAGGGTCGAGGATATTTTCTTCCTGGTCAGGGAAGAACATTGCAAGGGGCATGAGGAGCCGCGGACCCTGTCGGTCCGTGATTATCTCGAGGAACAGGGAATCGGGGAATACGACGAGGCCAATCGCGAGTGGCGGGACATCGTCCTGAAAAAGCGTTCCTCGGGGCCGACCGTCGGCAAGCCGTCATCCCGGTCGATGCAGCTGTTCGACATGTGCAGCTACGACATCGACAGCTTTCGGCGGTTTTTCCAGAGTCCGGGGTTCTCGGAGATCTTCGATCTCGGCGACGAGGAGAAACAGTCCTTGCTGGAGGATGAAGACCGCCTGTTCAATTTCGCGTGCCGGTTTCTGAAACAGATACTGTTCGCAGAGATGACGATCGACGTGAATCCCCGGGGGCGGGAAAAACGTCTGGCCCGGCGCAGGGAGCGGGCCGCCACTTCAAAGAAGCCCGGAACCTGAAACCGGTGGCCCCGACCCGGTGCGGCTGCAGGAGCACGGGTCCTTGCCCAAGGACGGGGCGACCTCCGCGGCAGCGAATACTCCGCCACAGGCGGTCTCTTGAATTGCAGTCGAATTTCCCCCACATAACCGACATGTTCAAGCATGTGGGAGGCGGCAGCGGCCGCAATCAGTCGAATGCGAGTCGATAAATTCACCAACAAGTTCCAGATGGCACTGTCGGACGCCCAGAGCCTGGCGGTCGGCAGGAATCATCCGCTTGTCGAACCGGCGCATGTCATGATGGCGCTCCTCGATCAGGACGGGGGTGTGCGCGGACTGCTGGTACGCAGCAATGTCGACGTCGACAGGCTGCGATCAGGCCTCGGCGAGATGATGGACCGCTTCCCGCAAGTCGAAGGCAATGACGGGGACATCCGCCTGTCCAACGATCTTCTCAAGCTGCTGAACGTCTGTGACAAGCTGTCGCAGGAGCGCGGCGACCGTTTCATTGCGGTCGAGATGTTCGTTCTGGCCGCGATCGGAGACAAGGGGGAACTCGGCAGGCTGTTTCGCAACGTCGGCGCCTCCAGGACCGCGATCGAGCAGGTGATCGACCGGATGCGGGGCGGTGCCACGGTGGACAGCGAGGGCGCCGAGGATCAGCGCGAGGCCCTCAGAAAATACACCATCGACATTACCGAGCGCGCCGAGCAGGGCAAGCTCGACCCGGTGATCGGCCGGGATGATGAAATACGACGCACCATCCAGGTGCTGCAGAGGCGCACCAAGAACAACCCCGTCCTGATCGGGGAGCCCGGCGTGGGCAAGACGGCCATCATCGAGGGACTGGCACAACGGATTGTCAACGGTGAGGTTTCGGAAGGGGTTCGCAACAAGCGGGTGCTGTCGCTGGATCTCGGCGCCTTGCTGGCCGGGGCCAAGTTTCGGGGGGAGTTCGAGGAGCGGCTCAAGGCCGTGCTCAACGATCTGGCGAAGCAGGAAGGCCAGATCATCCTGTTCATTGATGAGCTCCATACCATGGTGGGAGCGGGCAAGGCCGAAGGCGCCATGGATGCGGGAAACATGCTCAAGCCGGCGCTTGCGCGAGGCGAGTTGCATTGCGTCGGTGCGACGACGCTCGATGAGTATCGAAAATACGTGGAAAAGGATGCGGCATTGGAGCGGCGGTTCCAGAAAGTGATGGTCGACGAGCCGACTGTCGAGGACACCATCGCCATCTTGCGCGGGCTGAAGGAGCGCTACGAAGTGCATCATAGCGTCACGATCACGGATCCGGCGATCGTGGCTGCCGCGACGCTGTCCCACCGTTACATCACCGACCGGAAGCTGCCGGACAAGGCCATCGATCTCGTCGACGAGGCGGCCAGCCGGATTCGCATGGAAATCGACTCGAAACCCGAGTCCATGGACCGTCTGGATCGACGCCTGATCCAGCTGAAAATCGAGCACGAGGCGCTGAAAAAGGAGAGCGACCCGGCATCGGAAAAGCGCAGGCAGGATCTCGAAACCGATATCGGCAGGCTGGAGAAGGATTATTCGGATCTGGAGGAGACGTGGAAGGCCGAAAAATCAGCCGTGCAGGGCAGCCAGCATATCCGGGAGCAACTCGACCGGGCTCGTATCGAGCTGGAAATCGCGGAACGAAGCAGCGATCTGCCCCGGATGGCGGAATTGAAGCACGGGCGGATACCCGAACTTGAAAAACAGCTCGAATCGGCCGAGACGTCCAAACAGAACATGTCGCTGATGCGACACAAGGTGGGCGAGGACGAGATTGCGGACATCGTGTCGAAATGGACGGGCATCCCCGTGTCCAGGATGATGCAGGGCGAACGTGAAAAGCTGCTGGAGATGGAATCCAACCTGCACAAGAGGGTGATTGGACAGGACGAGGCGATCGGTGCGGTGGCCAACGCCATTCGCCGTTCCCGGGCCGGACTTTCCGATCCCGGCAAACCGTACGGTTCGTTTCTGTTTCTGGGACCGACCGGTGTCGGCAAGACGGAACTCAGCAAGGCGCTGGCTGAATTCCTGTTTGACAGCGAGGATTCCATGGTGCGGATCGACATGTCGGAGTACATGGAAAAGCACTCGGTCGCCAGGCTGACCGGGGCGCCTCCGGGATATGTCGGTTATGAGGAGGGCGGCTATCTGACCGAGGCGGTCCGCCGAAAGCCTTATTCTGTTCTGCTTTTCGATGAGATCGAGAAGGCGCATCCCGATGTGTTCAACATATTCCTCCAGGTGCTCGACGACGGGCGGCTGACTGACGGGCAGGGGCGCACGGTCGACTTCAGGAACACCGTGATCATCATGACCTCGAATCTGGGGTCGCAGCGTATCCAGGCAATGAGCGGTGATCACGGCTACGAGGCCATGAAGGCGCAGGTCATGGAGATCGTGTCCGATCACTTTCGTCCGGAATTCATCAACAGGGTCGACGACATGGTGGTGTTTCACGCTTTGCAGAACGAACAGTTGCGGGAAATCGCCCGAATCCAGATTCGGCATCTTGTCGAGAGGCTGGCCCAACGCGACATGACCCTGATGGTGTCCGACAAGGCGCTTGATCAGCTGGCCGAGGCGGGTTTCGATCCGGTCTACGGGGCCCGGCCCCTCAAGAGGGCAATCCAGACCCGGCTCGAAAATCCGCTTGCGCACGAGATTCTGGACGGCCAGTACCAGCCTGGAGATGTCATCGAGGTGGATGTCGGGGATGACGGTCTGGCCTTTTCGGTTCGCTAACGCCCGTCCTGGCACCGGATCAACAGGAAGCCGGCACCGTATAATCCGACAGGCCAACCGGTCATGCGGGCTTGCACGCCTTGCGGAAGAACGGGCCTCATGATCCCCGACCGTCCTGCGGCCATCCGGTTGAAAGAGTCGGACCAGCCCGCTATGGGTCAATGATCGGATTCCGATGGCATGCTGCTGGAAATCGGTGTTCCCGAAGCGCGAATCCCATCAACAAGCGGGGATTATGAGTGCATAAATTTTTGGCATGGCATATACCAAGGCTGCGTGATACAATCGCCGCTTACGCGTGGGATAGGCCGTACCTCATCCCTCGTACACCTCCCGGCCTATCCTGCGCGTGCTGCACGAACCCGATTCCGCTCATGACGAGAATACCGATGTCGGGCATCTGCGGCACTGTTCAAGCCTTGTTTCCATGGCCCAGGTCGGCTTCCGTCATGACCAGACCTATCGTTTCGGATTGCATTGCAGGATAATTCCCGAACCGGGATGCCGATCCGGAATCGACGGCGTCATTTCCACCCTCCGCATGATCGAACCGACCGAATCAACATGAATTTCGATTCCATCACCGTTGAGACCGCTCGCCGTTCTCGGGGACTCAAATGGACGCGGTACGGTCGGGACGTGATCCCCTCATGGATCGCCGACATGGATTTCCCGGTGGCCCGTCCGATAAGCGAGTTGCTCCGGTCTCTCGCCGACTCTGGAGATTTGTCCTACGCGCCCGCCATGCCGCAGGAACCGTTGGCGGAACTGTTTGCCTCAAGAATGCGATCCCGCTATGGATGGACGCCTGATCCCGCGGGATTCGACAGCATGACGGACATCGTGCAGGCGATCTATATCGCGGTCGCGGCACTTTGCGACGAAGACCAGCAGGTGATTATCCATACGCCGACGTATCACCCGATCCTGACAGCGTGCCGAAAGATGAACCGGGAGATGGTGTTCAGCCCGCTCAGGCGATCGGACCGGGGGTGGCAGATCGATTTCGATCACCTCCTGGATTGCATGGGTCCGCGATCAAGAATGCTGTTGCTGGTCAATCCGCACAATCCATCCGGAAAGGCCTTTCGGCGGGATGAGCTGGAATCCCTGGCGGAAATCGTGTTGCGTCACGACCTCGTTGTCGTATCCGACGAAATCCACTGCGACCTGACGTATTCCGATGCGGGTCCGCATGTTCCGTTCGCCTCGATTTCCGAAGAGATGGCGAAGCGGACCGTGACATTCAATTCCGCAACCAAGTCCCACAACATGGGCGGTGTCCGATGCGCCATCGCACACTACGGTTCCGAGGACTTGCGAAGGCGGTTTGACCGGTTTCCCGAGGGAATGCGGGGCGGCAGCAATGCGATCGGGCATCGCGCCACCCGGATCGCCTGGGAGCAGTGCGACGACTGGCTTGATTACACCGTGCGCTATCTCGAGGGCAACCGGGGCTATTTCGCGAAGTTTGTGGAATGCGAACTGCCCGGCCTTCGGCATCTGCGCAATGAATCCACGTTTCTTGCCTGGGTTGATTGCCGGGAACTGGGTCTTGAGGAGGATCCGGCCGGATTTTTTCTGCGCCAGGCGAAGGTTGGTGCCTATTCGGGCGCCCAGTTCGGGCCGGACGGCGCCGGATTCATCCGCATGAATTTCGCGACATCCCGGTCAATTCTGTCTGAAAAGCTCGAGCGGATGGCGACGGCGCTGCGGCGATGACACCGGATTGCGAAGGCTCGTGTACCGGCCCCGTCCGGGAAAAATCGCCGGTTCATGTCGCTGGGGAGAGCCGTTCCGACCGCGGGAGCGGCTATGGACTTTAAATCCGATTCGATAGACAATCAAGCGTTGCCAAGGCTGAAATCAGGACCATGCAGTCGAGAGAAATCAAAATTGTCGATGTGACTTTACGTGACGGGGAGCAGACGCAAGGCGTGTCCTTTTCCCAGGCCGAGAAGGTCAGTATCGCCAAGGCGCTGCTCCATTCGCTGAAAGTCGACCGCATCGAGGTGGCGTCCGCAAGAATCTCCGAGGGGGAGCGAGAGGCCGTCTCGCGCATCGTGGAATGGGCGTCGCACAACGGTTACCTGGACCGGGTTGAAGTGCTCGGCTTTACCGATCACAAGTCCAGCGTGGACTGGATAGCCGATGTCGGAGGCAGAGTGATCAACCTGCTGACCAAGGGCAGCGAGAAACACTGCCGGGAGCAGTTGCGCCTCACGCTGAAGGAACATCTCGGCGGGATCGAAAAGACGATCGGTTACGCCCGCGACCAGGGGCTCGCGGTAAACGTCTATCTGGAGGACTGGTCAAACGGCTATGCGGACAGCAGGAACTATGTATTCGAAATGATGGATGCCCTGAAGGGCATGCCCGTCGATCATGTCATGCTGCCCGATACGCTTGGCGTGATGTCGCCGCAGGAGGTTTACGACAGCTTCTTCGACATGATCGATCGCTATCCCGAGTGCCGGTTCGACTTTCATCCTCACAACGACTACGGACTGGCAACCGCCAACGCCATGGCGGCGGTTCGGGCGGGAGCCTCCTCGGTCCACTGTACCATTAATTGCCTGGGAGAGCGGGCCGGCAACGCCTCGCTGGCCGAGGTCTGCATGGTGCTACGGGACAAGATGGGGGCCACGCTCTCCATCCAGGAAAAGGAAATCTACACACTGAGCCAGATGATCGAGAATTTCTCGGGCAAGAGGGTTGCCGACAATGCCCCGATTGTCGGATCGAACGTGTTTACACAAACCGCCGGAATCCATGCCGACGGGGACCAGAAAGCCCAGCTCTACCAGACGTCCCTCAGTCCCGACCGGTTCAATCGCTCGCGGTCCTACGCACTCGGGAAAATGAGCGGCAAGGCCTCTTTACAGAAGAATCTCGAAACGCTCGGAATCAGCCTGTCGGAAGAGGACCAGGCCAAGGTGCTGGACCGGATCGTCAGCCTGGGCGATTCCAAAACCGTGATCACGATCGAGGATCTTCCCCTCATCATTGCCGATGTGCTCGAATCCGGCGGACATCGATACGTCGAACTTCTGAACTGTTCCATCACGAGCGTACTCGGCCTGGATTCGATTGTCAGCATCCAGGCGCGCCTGCACGACCAGACGTACAAGGCCGCCGGTACCGGCAACGGAGGGTTCGATGCCTTCATCAAGGCGATCCGGGACGTGGTTGATCGGACGGGTATCAAATTTCCCGAACTGGTCGACTATCAGGTCCGTATACCCAAGGGCGGTACGACAAGCGCCCTGGTCGAGTGTTTCATCACGTGGCAGTCCAACGGACAGAGATACCGGACAAGGGGCGTCGACGCCAACCAGGTGTTTGCGGGGATTGGGGCGACCATGCGGATGATCAACATGCAGTTGAGGACTCTGGAGAGCGAGCAGACTGTCGACCGGTCATGATATCGGAGATGATCGAGCATCTCCGCTCGCAATACCGGTCCGGATCGCTGACTCCGGTTCAGCACCTTCAAACGAAGCTGTCCCGGATGCGTGATGAGATCGTCAACTGCAACGCCATGGCGTTTGTCGATGCCGATGCCGCGATCGGGCAGGCGGAAGCGTCGGCCTGCCGGTGGCGCGATGGCACACCTCTGAGCGACATAGACGGCATCGTCGTGTGCATCAAGGATGTGCTGGATGTCGAGGGAATGCCGACCCGCTACGGCTCTGCGGCAATGGCCGAGTCCGAGCCGGCAAACAGCGACTGCGTAGCGGTAGGGCGCTTGCGCAAGGCCGGGGCCGTGATACCCGGCAAGGCGCGAACGTGGGAGTTCGCCTGGCGGGCGCGTGTCGACCGCGATCCCGGGGAAACGGTGCACAATCCCGTGGATCGGCATTATTCCCCGGGAGGCAGCAGCAGTGGCAGCGCGGCGGCGGTCGCCGCTGGACTCTGCGATGCGGCACTCGGCACCGATTCCGGCGGATCGGTCAGGGGGCCGGCCTCGTTTTGCGGCGTGGTGGGATTCAAGCCCACCTTCGGCCGGGTGCCGGCTTCTCCGGGCAGTCCCATGCTGGGATACGAGCACATCGGAATGTTGACGAATTCGGTCGAGGATGCCAGGACGGTTCTCGAGATCGTCGGAGGATATCATCCAGACGATCCGTGGTCCTGGCCGTTCGCGCGGCCGGACGATCCGGTCAGCGTGAATCCGAAATTGCTTCGCATCGGGTATCATGCCGATCTGGGTTTCGAGGGAATCGATCCGGCAGTGCGAGAGGTGTTTTCGAAGTCGATCCGGACCCTTCGGCAAGCCGGGCTTTCCTGCGAGCGGATTTCGCCTCCGGACATGGGAAACTTTGAACTGCTCGACCGGTTGTACGACCCCTCGGCAGCCCTGAGTCTCGACAAGGTGCGGGAAAAGAGGCGGGATCGGGTCGATCCCTTCCTGACCGAGATTGCCGACAGGGTGGGGAGGCTGTCTGCGGAGCAGTATGCCCGGATTCGCCTCCAGAAGCTGGATCTTTGCCGACGCTACAATCGTCTCTTCGAGAATCTGGATGTGCTGATCACGCCGACCCAGCGTGTTGTGCCCAATCGCCTTGACGAACAGTCGGACATCATGTTCCTGACCCGGGTCTTCAACATGACCGGCCAACCGGCTGCCTCGATCCCGGCAGGACATGTCGGCCATTTGCCGGTCGGCCTGCAACTCGTCGGCCCTATGGGCCGCGATGTCGAATTGCTTCTGAGTGCGGAGCATATCCGACGCCTGCTCGAGTCCTGAGCGGCCCGCCTCCCGTGAACCGGCGCAATCTGAGCGTTATCCTGCTGGCGACCTTTTTCTCGTTTTGCACGCTGTATGTCCCTCAGCCCCTGCTGCCGATGCTGGGGGACGAATTTCGTCTCAGCCCGGTGCAGACCTCGGCGCTGATCACAGTGGTTCTGCTTCCGCTTGGTCTGGCGCCAATGGTTTACGGCTATTTCCTCCAGGCGGTCCCGGCCAGGTCCCTGCTGCGCGTTTCGGTCCTGTTGCTTGCCATCGACCAGATTCTGGTGCTGCTGGTGTCCGAGTACTGGCAGCTTCTGTCACTCCGGCTGGTCCAGGGCCTCCTGATGCCGGGAATCTTTACCGCGCTGATGAGTTATTGCTCGACCATGTCGGAGGCCGGCAGGGTGCGGTCGGTCATGAGCCTGTACGTCGCGACCACCATCCTGGGAGGCTGCCTGAGCAGGATCGCGAGCGGGTATCTGGCTGACAGCCTCCCCTGGCAGGCGGGATTCGGCATTCTCGGCTGCGCCTTGCTTGTTCCGGCCTGGCTGATCGGACGGATCGACGCCGATCAGAAAGTCAACTTCGACCGGCTGGATGCCGGAGCCATCGGCCGGGTCTTGCGGTTGCCCGACTTTGCGTGTGCCTACGGCGCCCTGTTCCTGGCATTCTTTTCATTCGCCGCGATACTCAACTATCTGCCGTTCAGGTTGCGCGAACTCGATCCGGACATCGGCATCTTCCTGATTTCGCTGGTCTATACCGGATATCTGGGCGGGTTGGCGGCATCGCTTGCAAGCCCGTGGCTGTCCGGGCGGATCGGGGAGCGTCGTGTGCTGTTTTTGGGGGTCAGCATCACCGCTTTGGGCATGCTGGGCTCGTTCATCCCCGCCTCCTCGGCCCTGTTCGCCAGCATGCCGTTTCTGGCCGGAGGGTTCTTTCTCATGCATGCGGCGCTGTCGGGTCTTGTGAATCACCGGGCAACCGAGCACGGTGGCGTGATCAACGGAATCTATGTGTCCACGTATTACCTGAGCGGTGCCTTTGGAGCCTGGCTACCGTTTTTCGGTTTCCGTGCGTGGGGCTGGGAAGTCATGCTTGGAATCCTCATCCTCCTTGTGCTGGTGGCGGGATCGGTCGCATGGCGCATCAGGGACTGACGGGATTTCGGCTGCATTCGCCGGGATTGCGCCTGCTTCGGCAGGAGCCCGATCGTCGGGTTTTGCGAAAGAAGAAAAATCGGGATATGCTAGAATCCGCACTCGACACTGGGGCGTAGCCAAGCGGCCTAAGGCACCGGATTCTGATTCCGGCATTCGGAGGTTCGAATCCTCCCGCCCCAGCCACCGACAAGGTCTCCTCCGCCAGCGGCTGTACGGGACGTTCCCGTCAGTCGGCCAGTCCGTCCTCGTACGGAAACGCTGTCAACAGCTCATAGCCGCTCGGGGTTACCACGATCTGCTGCTCCAGTTTCACTCCGTCGGTTTCCCCCTGTGCGCCCATGTAGCTCTCGATACAGAGTACCATCCCGGCCTCGAGAGCATCCTCGTAGGGCAGGGTGCCGCGGAATCGTGATTGGAGATGCGGATATTCGTCGCACATGCCGACACCGTGAAGGAAACAGGGGTAGGCCCCCGCCTGAAATTCCTCGGGAACCGGATAGGCCGCCTCCTGCAGTTCGGAGAACCGGACTCCGGGCCTGATCAGGGCGAGATTGTGGTCGATCTCTTCCATCGCCATCCGGTACAGGTGCTTCTGCCTGCGGGTCGGCTTTCCCGGCCAGCAGAAAAAGGTGCGTGAAACATCGGCGAAATACCCCATCGGCCCGATCATGTCGGTATCGAAGGCGACCAGATCGCCGCTTTCGACTTTCCGTTCCGACGCCTCCTGGAACCACGGGTTGGTTCGGGGACCCGAAGCGAGCATCCTGCCGTCGTGCCAGTCGCCGTTGTTGGCGAGGTTGGCATAGTTGAGAAGCCCCCAGAGCTGAAGCTCCGTGACACCGGGGCGCAGGGCTTCCCGAACCTTGCTCATGCCCAGCTCGGCCACGGCCACGGCCCAGCGGATGCAGTCTATTTCCTCCTTGCTCTTGATGAGCCGGGCCCGTTCGGTGACCAGGACACCGTCAACGACCTCGATGTCGAGTCGTGCCAGAGCGAGCGTGATGCTGGGGTTGACGTACTCGACCGCCACCTTGCGGCTGCTCGCACCGATTTCCGTGAGGAAGTCGGCGATGTCCTTCGCAAGCAGCTGGGCGGACCGTTCGAGATTTTCCCCGCCGTAGAAATAGGAGATGGCCCGGCCTTTTCGCTTGTTGCGGTCCGGCAGGGCCGGGTCGAATCCGTTGTGGAGCACGAACTCCCCTTCGACGGGGTAAAACAGGTAGGTGCACGGAATGTGGGATATGAACGCCGCGTAGTTGCGATAGTTGATCGCGTAGCGCAGACTGATCGGACTGACCATGACGCACAATGCGATATCGCGCTGCTTCATCTCTTCCATGAGGCGGGCCGTGCGATAGGCGTGGAGCCGTTCAAGATCGACATCGGGCTTCTCCCGGACTCGTTCGAGATCGCTCCAGTTCTCGTCGATGACAAGGCGGTCGGGAGTCGGCATTGTCGCTTGCGGTATTCGGTGCATCAAGTATACTCACAATCGTCCTTTGTGGAAGGCTTCCGTTAACCTCCAGCACGGGTTTTTTCGACATGAAAGGCGTTGTCTGTCCCCTTCTCACTCCCTTTAACAACGATCTCGGTTTCAACGGCGAGCTCTACCTGCAGCATGCGCAGTGGCTGCTGGAGCGCGGGATGCATTTCATCTCCCCGTTCGGCACCACCGGCGAGGCGCTCAGCATGTCCGTCAGGGAGCGGATCAATGCCGTGGACTGTCTTGTCGACGGAGGAGTTGATCCGTCCCGGATCATGCCCGGAGCGGGCCTTTGCAATTTTCCCGAAACGCTGGAACTGGTTCGCCATGCGCTTGACAGGCATTGCGCCGCCGTCATGCTACTGCCGCCCTTTTTCTACAAGAACGCCGGCGACGAGGGGCTCTACGCCTATTTTTCAGGACTGATTGAAGCACTCGGCAGCCCCCGCCTTCGCATCTGTCTTTACCACATTCCGCCCATGGCCGGCATGGGGTTTTCCCCGGGACTGGCAAATCGGCTTGCATCGGCTTTCCCCGGAACCGTGGTGGCCTACAAGGACAGTTCCGGGGATTTTGACAACACGATGGCCATCCGGGCGTCGGCCCCGGACTTGTCGGTGTTTCCCGGGTCGGAGACGTTTCTCAAGCCCGGCGTGGAAAACGGATGTGCGGGATGCATTTCGGCAACCTGCAATGTCAACCCGGAAGCGATACGCGGTGTGTACGACATGCTGATCGGGGAGGCGGCCGGCGACGCGGAGGCGGCGAATGCCGAAATGACCGGTTTCCGGCGCAGGATCGAAAGCTATGCGCCCATACCGGATATGAAGGGCATGCTGGCTGTCAGGCGGGACGAGCCGCGCTGGAGGAATGTCCGTCCGCCCCTGCTTCCCGCGACCGGGGATCAGACCCGGTCGCTGCTCCGGGAACTGGGAGTCGGCTGACCCGACAGGGGCGGACTGCAGGGTTGCAGGGTGCAGCCCGGGCTCGGGCCGAAGGATGTCTCGGTCAGTGCCGGGTCAATTCCGGGTCGGCGACAGGGAGCACTGGCCTCGGTCCGGATTCGGCTGGACATCGTCCAGCTCCAGCAGCTCCTTCAGCCTGTCGGCGCCGCCGACATACTGGCCGTCCAGCCAGATTTGAGGTACGGTCACGGGTGTTCGGGGGCCGATGATGGGCTTGACCCTGGCCAGCATTTCGTAGAGCGACCTCGGCTCCCTGACGACATCATGATAGCGGTATTCGACTCCTGCCTGTTCCAGGTAGCCTTTCGCGTTGACGCAATGGGGACAGGTCGCCTTGCCGAAAATGTGGTTGCCTTCGATCGGCATGCTGTCGACCGCTTCCTGGATCACGGATTGAGTCAGCACGCCCCGGTTCAGGGCCGCCCCCTGAGAGACGATTTTTCCGTTCACCAGCACGATCGGTGCATGCCACCCGCCTTTGGGTAGCGGTTTCCACCATTCGGTGAGCCAGTCCCTGAGCTCCAGTTCCACTTTCATTCCCTCAAGGTCGGTATCGATGCAGTCCTGGATGATGTCCTTGGTGAGAGAGCATTCTCCGCACGGAATCTTGACTTTGAACGGGCCCCAGGCGCCGGCCCAGCGAAATACGGTGATGTTGACAGGGTCACTCATGGCATGTACCGAAATGATTCGGGTTGTTCGGGATTTCGATTCAGCCGGTGCCGTGCAGCTGCCGTGGACCGGAAAAATCTTCAAAAGATTGATATGGCGAAAAATTATATCAGATATCATTCATTGCAAAATCGGCAATCTCGTCGAGATTTCTGTTGTGAACAGTCAAAATTCGGCGCATAATCGGCACTGGAGACACGTGATGCAGACTCTTCGGTCGTGTCCCGAATCCGCATGCCATGAGGAATCTGTATGGGACTCGTAAAGACTGTCATGCTGGACACTGACGATCAAGGCCTCACTGTCCGGTGGCCGGACGGGAGCCGCAGCTATTTCCACCATGTGTGGCTCAGGAATTGCTGCTACTGCCCGGAATGCGGAAGCGTCGAGACCGGGACCCGCTTTCTTCAACCTGGCGACGTGCCGGGCAATACCATCGCGACACGGGTCGTCCTGTCCGGGGATGGACGGGTTTCGATCACCTGGCAGGATGAACATGTCTCGACCTATGATCTCGAGTGGCTGCGTTCCTTCGACTATTCCAGACCTGTGCTCGATGCGAAGCGCCACCGACCCAGAACCTGGGATGGCGGGATATCCTCACGTCCGCCCGTTTTCGACTTTCAGGCCTGCCGGGCAGATCCTGCGTCGTTGCTTGACTACATGAGACAAGTGCGGGATTTTGGCTTTTCCCTCATGCGCAACGGGCCGGTCGGCGAAGGGGCTATCGAGGCGGTTGCCGGGCTCGTCGGCTCGCTGGCCGATTCGGCTTACGGGCAGGTGTTTGATCTGAAGCCGGATTTCGCGCACTCGATCGGCAACACGTTTCACTCCGTCCCGCCCCACACCGATGAAGCGTTCCTGTACAGTCCGCCGGGGATCATGATCCTTTACTGCGTGGCACAGGCCGGGGAAGGCGGAGATACTGTGCTGGTTGACGGATTCCATCTTGCCGATCAGTTGAAGTCCCGCGACCGGGACGCGTTCGACATACTCAAGACCCAGCCGCAGACCTTCATGCGGGTGGTGCCGCAGGACGGGGTCTATCAGTATGCGCGTGCCCGCGTCCTGACCGTTGACGAGTACGATAACGTTGTCGGCATCCGGTTTCACACCCGTACCATGGCTCCGCTTGACGTGGAGCCGGACCGGGTTGCGGACGTGCACCGTGCGAACTCGTTGCTGTGCGAACTGATGATGGATCCGCGAAACCAGACAAGATTCCGGCTCAATCCCGGAGAGGCCGTCGTGTTCGACAATCATCGGGTCATGCATGCGAGAACCGCGTTTTCCGATGCCCGGCGGCATTTCCAGATCTGCAATGTCTCACGCGAACGGTTTCACCAGAAACTGAGATTCACGGCCAGTGAACAGGGTTTCCCCGACGAGGCGCGGCAACTCCTTCCGTCCGGAGCGATCGGATAGGGTACGGGACTGGGGAGCCTGAAGGGGTCCGGACGGGCGGGGCATTCATGTACGACGAAATCATTCTTACTTGCGCGGTGTCCGGCGGCCATGGCAACCATGACCGGCATCCCGACTACCCGATAACCCCCTTTCAGATTGCCCGGGACTGCATCGATGCGGCTAGGGCGGGTGCGGCGATCGCCCAGGCCATCGGCCACGAGGCCGTGTGCCAGAATCACGACGTTCGCTTCACCTCCGCCGCCGGTCTCCTCGGCTCCCTGTATGCGGCCCGCACCGACGGCACCTTCGAGCGCAAGTTCAAAAAGCTCGCCCGCATCGACCTGCTCATCATCGACGACTTCGGCCTGCGGCCCATGAAGCCCCCCGCCGACGAGGACTTCCACGACCTCATCGCCGAACGCTACGAGCGGGCCGCCACCCTGGTCACCTCCAACCTCGACTTCTCCGAATGGGGACAGGCCTTTGCTAACAAGCTCCTCGGCGCCGCCACCCTCGATCGTCTCCGCCACGGCGCCTATCAGCCGGTTCTCGACGGCAACAGCTACCGCAGGGCGAGGGACTTCCATCCGACCGTGCCGACAGCATCCGCAACCGAGGACCCCGAAGATGAATGAGCAACCCGGAACCACGCCCTGCACACCTCCGAGAGTCCTGTGGATTCATGGACGAGTCCTGCGGACCAGCGCGAGCCCTGCGGGCCGTGTGGACAGCCCGTGGACAATGCTTCGCGTTGACCACCGCCTGACCATACTCTCGCGCTTCTCGTCCACAACTCCACAGGACCTGCTGCCGGATCCGATCAAAAACACAACCCGACGCCCCAAAATACTCAAATCCGACTGCTTGATATCCACACGTTGGTTGGGGTAGGATTCACTCAGTTACCGAGACCGGAAACCGACAAAAAAAGTGGCTTCATTAGCTGAAAATTGACACAGTACAGGAGCAAAACAATGGATAGGATATTTCGTGCAGTACTGATCGTCGTTTCGTGCCTGAATTTCTTGGGTACTTGGAACGCTGCCAGCGCGCAAACAGTCTCAACAGTCTCGTTACCGATTCAAAATATTCCGCAGGAAACACAAGTCTGGTGCTGGGCAGCGGTCGCACAGCAAATTGTCTATTCCCTTCATGGGCCTGGAAATACACCACCACAATGCGAGATGGTCGCGCTAGCCAATAACGCTCCTCCAAACACCTGTTGCGATCAGTTCGGTAGATACAACGGAAATCCAGCTTGCATGAGAACTGGTTCACTTCAACAAATTCAGTGGCTGATCGGATATTTTGGCGGTAGGTACTCGTCGCTTGCTCCACCGGCCCATCCCGATATTTTGTTTGACACGCTACAACGAGGCCGCGCTATCATCTTGTCTATTCAATCCAGCCCTTATACTACTGGTCATGTCGTTGTGTTGCGCGGTATGTCGATCGCTAATGGCGTGCCTGTGCTGCACATAAACGATCCATTGGCATATTTTACGCAACCGATGCCATTTGACAGGCTACTGGACTACTGGTCCAGTGCGATAGTCGTCAGATAGCACGTGCGCTTGATGCGGCCAGCTTCTTCGATATCGAAAGCAGGTTCGGATGGGTCCCCTCTCAAAACGGCAGTACAAGTGCCTCTACTACGCTAAGACATAACAATTTGGTGAACTTGATTGTCTTGTGTGACACTGCCTCTGGCAGGCTGCCTCACTGTATAATTCGCATGCAGTCGCCTTCGACAATTAAACAACCCCACTTCCACTCCGAAGTGCAACAGCGTCTCGGCGACCTCCCGGAAATGGCGTCAATCTCGACTCCGGAAGAGTCTGACAGAAGTCATTTGCCGATGCAAGGACCTGCGCGGCGGCTTGCGGCCGAGCGGGGCCGTTCCCGTGTCTCACGGGCCTTGGAGGGATCGGCGATGCAACCGCCCTTCAGGGCGGTGCCTGTGCGCTGGCGAAGGCCTCGACAGGGGTGCGATAGCCCAGCACTTTGCGAGGCCGGTTGTTGAGCCGGTCCTCCACCTCCCGGACCTGCGCATCCGTCACCTCGAGAAAGTCGGTGCCCTTCGGGAAGTACTCCCGCACCAGGCCATTGGTGTGTTCGTTCAGGCCCCGCTCCCAGGAATGACAGGACGTCGCAAAGTAGAAGTCGGCTTCGAGCTCATCGGCCACCTCCCGGTGCCCTGCAAACTTCTTGCCGTTGTCCAGGGTACAGGTATGAACCTGATCCCGGATCGGCCCCATGCGCTCGCTGAGCGCCTCGTTCACCGCCGCCGCGGTCTTCGTCCTGATCCGCTCAAGCAGCGTGTACTTCGAACAGCGATCCACCGACGACACCACCGTGCCACGCTGCCGCGCTCCGATGATCGTGTCGAGTTCCCAGTCCCCGATCCGGCTCTTCTCCACCACCACCACCTTCGGCCTCTCGGCAATGTTAACCCGATCCGGGATGTGACCTCGGCCAGCATGCCGGCCCCTGCGCCAGTTCGGCTTCTTGCCCCGACGGCACAGATTCCGGTACAGCTCCCCTCCCGCTCGACGGTTCGCTCGCACATACCGGTAGATTCACTCCCGACCCGCCATCACCTCGCCACGCTGCCGGTACCTCCCCGCAATCTGATCCGGACTCCAGCCTTCCCTCAGATGACCCTCCACCGCCTCCCAGCGCTCGGCCGTCATCTTGCGCGCCACCGCACTCGCCTCCCGACGCCGACACCTCGTCTTGCCCTGAGCCTGCTTGTGTCGATCGCCGTGCTGTCCACGATTGCGAGACACCTCCCGCGAGATCGCACTCGCCTCCCGACCCCGCTCCCGCGCAATCTCACGTTTCGACAACCCCCTTTTCAACCGCACCTCAATCTGGCATCTTTCACCATAGGTCAGGTGATGGTAGCCAATATCCCGGAACATCTTCGAATCATGGCTGGACGAATTCGGGAACTTGGCGTCAAGCCGGAGCTTGAGGTTTTCGAACTCGGACACATCGAATTTGCCCGCAAGCTGATCGACGAGGGATTGATCGAGACGCCGGCGATGTTCCAGCTGTGCCTGGGCATTCCGTATACCGCCCCGGCCACGCCCGAGGTTCTCGCGGTCATGAGAGGCCGACTGCCCGAAAGCGCGAACTGGAGTGCATTCGGCATTTCACGCCAGGAATTCGATATGGTTGCCCTGTCGTGCGCCCAAAACGGCAACTGCCGGGTTGGGCTGGAAGACAACCTCTATCTCGACAAGGGCGTATTCGCCACCAATGTCCAGCTCGTGGAGCGGGCGGTGAAGATCATCCGCGATACCGGCAGGGAACCGGCCATGCCGGCCCGTGCCGCGGAAAGACTCGGAATCGTCCGAAGATCCTGAATCCCGCTCTCGGGCAAGGGGGTCGGCGATTGCGTGCTGGCAGGCGAGAAGTTTCCGCTCGGGTGAGCCTACCCCTTTCCTCGCCAGGGAATGGTCTTGTCGATGACCCATCGCATGATCAGGTCGAACAGGAGTCCAAGCACGCCCATGACGATGATGGTCATCCAGATGATCTCGTAGTCCGATTGCTTTCTTGCGACATTCTCGACAAAACCGATTCCGGTGGTGCCGGCCAGCATTTCTGCCGCCACCAGAGTGCCCCAGCAAACGCCGATCGAGATCCGGATTCCGGTCAGTATCTCGGGCAGGGAGTTCGGAAGAATGACTTGCTGGATGATCTGCCGGTTGGATGCCCCGAGGGAGTGCGCGGCATGGATTTTCGACAGCTGTGTGCCGGTTGCGCCGGTGCGCGCCGAAATCACCATGATCGCGAACGCCACCATGAAGAGCAGGAAGATCTTGCCGTCGTCCTGGATGCCGAATATCGTCAGGATAAGCGGTGCCCAGGCCAGAGGCGGAACCGGTCGATAGAGTTCGACCAGCGGATCGAAATAGCCCTTCGCAAATCGCGACAGCCCCATGAACAGTCCAAGCGGAACGCCCAAAAGGATACCCAGGAACAGTCCGGCCAGCACCCGCATGATCGAGTCCCAGATGTGGCCTGTCGGCACGGGGATCGAGAAGGAGTCGAAGCTGCCGGTCGCGAAATTGTAGATTCTGTCCTTGAGGTGGACGCCAATCTCGCCCCGGTCATCATGACGGGCATGCTCTCCGGGAACCAGGTCCGCAATCCAGTCCGGCACCGCGAAATCGATCATTTCCGCGACCGGTTTCATCTTGAACCAGAACAGCGGGAATCCCTTGTAACCCTGATCCGGGTCGGCCATCCAGATAAAGGTGGACAGCGTGTCCGAAGGTTTGGGCAGCCACCTTCCGGAGCCCTGTTCCGAACAGGCCTTGTTCCCGGCCAGGATATCTCCGCCGGGCAGAGCCCATGCATCAATGAGCCGAAGCGTGCCCTGCCTCTCCTTCATGGCCTTCTCGAGCCTGATCAGCGCTGATTCGACCTCTTCCGTCAGGTTGGCCGGGAAGATCTTGAAATCGTCCACGCGCTTGGAAATTTTTTCGATCTGGCCCAGCAATTCCTTGCGCTCGCCGTCGCCCGTCGTCCCGGCTTCGAATTCCTCGATCCTGGATCGAATATCCTCAATCATCGCGGTGAGCTCCGGGCCATTGTTCCGGATTTTGCCGTAATCCGAGGCAATTTCGCCCATGATCACCGCCGCGGCATCGAAAATCCGTCCCCGCTCGGTGATCGGCAGGACGGGAATTTCCGTGCTGGATTCGCCCCAGCCGGGCTGGGCCAGCGCCTCGGCCCGGGCGGCCTCGTCGACCGGGCCGGGATAGTCGTCGCGAAGTATGTCCGTGGCGAGTTGTTCGATGCGCACCGCGACATCCCTGAACCGGCCCGCAATGTCGGGGGCCAGGAACGCGGGATCGGCCTGGGAAGCCAGAGCCCTGCGCAGGTCGTCAATCAGTTCGCGGAGATTGCGACGATCCGTCTCGTCCAGATCGAGCCCGTCCAGGGAGGCGTACAGCAGGTCGATCTGGTGGAAATCGCGCTCCAGAAGCTGTGTTCCGAGCAGGTACCGGTTGTCCAGGGGAAAGGCCGAACGAACCGGGTTCAGGGCGCGATTGAGCTTGGCGACCTGGCACAGCTCGTTGGCGGCTTTCGGGAAGAAAGCCCTGCCTGCATCCCAGGAAAACGTGAACCAGATCAGGAGCAGGCTGGAAACCCCGCATGCGACCCAATGGTATCCCCCCTGGGTCCGGATCGGATTGCCGAACACGGCATCGGTTCTCTCCGTCCGGATGATCTTGCGGCCGTGGACGATCGACCAGACCAGAGTGATCAGCAGTGCGATATAGAGGATGGCGACGATCATGGCCTAGTGTCCGGAAGGGGTCATGCGGCTTCAACCTTGCCCATGATCTCCTCTTCCATGTTCCAGATCATGGAGAGAATTTCTTCCCGGGTCTCCACGAAGTTGTCCAGATTCTTGATCTCCCGGGGATCCTCGGTCAAGCCCATCTCGGCAAACGGGAGCCGGTACTCCTTGTGCAGCCTTCCCGGCCGCGGCGCCATCACGAACAGGCGCTCGCCCAGCAGCAGGGCCTCCTCGACCGAATGGGTGATGATCATGATCGTCTTGCCGGTTTCCTTCCATATCTTCAGGACCAGAGACTGCATCTTTTCCCGAGTCAGCGCATCCAGAGCGCCGAGCGGTTCGTCCATCAGAATCAGGTCCGGATCGTTGATCAGGCATCGGGCCAGGGCCACGCGCTGCTGCATGCCTCCCGACAGCTGGTAGGTCGGAGTTTCCCCGAATCCCTGGAGTCCGACGATATCCAGCCATTCCTCGACTTTTCGTCTGGTTTCGTCCGGATTGGCATGTTTCATCCGCAGTCCGAAATTGACGTTGTCCGCCACGGTCAGCCATTCAAACAGGGCGCCCTGCTGGAAAACCATGCCCCGGTCCACGCCGGGCCGTTCGATGATGCTTCCGCCAAGCTTGATGTTTCCGCCGGTCGGATGAAGAAACCCTGCAACGATGTTGAGCAGGGTGGTTTTGCCGCACCCGGAAGGTCCGAGCACGGAAAGAATTTCGCCCTTCTTGAGCGTGAACGTTACATCCTTGAGGGCATGCACTTCGCCGCCGTCCGGCAGCTGGAAAACCATGTTGAGATTTTCCGATACGAGATCGCTCATCGGTCCGATGGCCGGCTGCAGGCAAAGTTGAAGGGACTC
The DNA here is from genome assembly GCA_009841725.1 of Gammaproteobacteria bacterium. Taxonomy (GTDB): domain Bacteria; phylum Pseudomonadota; class Gammaproteobacteria; order Arenicellales; family Poriferihabitantaceae; genus Poriferihabitans. Next base: position 1,346 of record VYGS01000079.1, on the reverse strand, counting down.
GACACGCTCGCTCCCCGAGAAGAAGGGCCGGGAGACGTGCTCCCGGCCTTAAATCCCATGAGTCCTATTCCATGAACGACGTGTCGATGACCGCGCTGTAGTCATCCAGTGCAGGATTTTCAGGCGTGGCGAACGCACCGCCGACCACTCCAATGGCAACACTGGCCAGGCCGCCGTCGTTGAAGTAGTTCGAAAGCTGCTCTGCGTGACTTGGGAAGTAGAACTCGGACATCTGGTTTTGTGTCGTTTCGACCGACAGGCCGGCATCCTTTGCGATGACATCGATCTTGGACTGATCTGCTGCGAACGCCATGTTGGATTCCTCGGTGACCTGCAGGAAGGTCTTGACCATTTCCGGATTTTCCTGAGCGAACGTTTCCGTGACCGATACCACGTCGAAGCTGATGATACCCGCCGCTTCCTTGTCCTCGAGAGTCATCAGCCTTGTGCCGACTTCGTACATCTTGGCCATCGAGTCGGCGCCAAAGCCGCAGGCCATCGAGACCGCGCCATCAGCCAGGGATACGGCGGCGTCGGCCGGAACCTGGTCAACGACGTTGATCTTGTCGACGTCGACATCCAGGGCACGCATCATCATCCGGAAGCTGTAGTCGGCCATTGTGGCAAGCGGTACGGCAACGGACTTCCCTTCCAGTTCGCTGGCATTGCTCTTGTCGATGCCTTCGCCGTTTCTCACCACGCAGTCGTTGGCCGGATATTGTACCGCGATGGACACCAGCTTGATGGGTGCATTGGCATTGACCGCATTGATGAACGGGGCAAGCCCCTGGCTGTAGGAGATATCGATATCTCCGGCGAGCATCGCTTCGGTCATCTGGGTTCCCGCGTCAAAATTGGTCCAGTTGACCGGAACGCCCAAGGCGTCGTCGTACAGTTTTTCGACCTTGGCGACCTGGTTCGGTGTCGCCCACTCGAGAAAGAACGCGACATTGACTTCATCGGCAGCGTGAGCCGCACCGGACAGTGCGAGGGCCGCGCCGACAGCATAAATGGTCTTCTTTAGCTTCATTTTCATCTCCTATTGACAGTGTTGATCCGACCCGCAGTTGCCGCAGTCGGGACTGCAGCAGGGGATCGCGGTAGCAGGGGCTGTGAGCATGTCGCCTGACAGCCCGTTAATCTTGTAGTAAATTTTGGTAAGGGTAACCGGATTTGTCGGCCGGTGTCCAGTAAAAATGCTGATCCAAACGAGGCCCCTGTTATGGTCCAGATGGATTCGGATCCGGTGGATCGCGGTAAAGTTCGAAAGCCCTCCAGTTGAAATTGCGCATCGAGGCGGTGACCGTTTCGGACTGCCTGCGGAACTTGTCGCTCAGTTCCCGGGG
>VYGS01000098.1 GCA_009841725.1 Gammaproteobacteria bacterium | reverse complement strand
AAAACGCCGCGCAGTCATGCCCGATCCAGTGTCACATGTTTCTGAACCCGCACAGAGAAAGCCCTTCTCTCCCGCAACCGTCTCTTATGGGTACCGTCTTGTCAGGACGAGGGATGGAACGGCTGCCCGATGCATGCCGGAGAATTCATCCTGATCTTGTTTCGATCTCTCGAAATGAGGACCAGCACCACGATGGTCGCGATATAGGGCAGCATCGACATCACCTGTGAAGGCACTCCCGCACCCATTGCCTGTGCGTGCAATTGCAGGATGGTGATGCCCCCGAAGAGGTAGGCGCCGACAAACACGCGGCTCGGCCTCCAGGTTGCGAACACAACCAGCGCCAAGGCTATCCATCCCCGTCCCGCACTCATGTTCTCGATCCAGAGGGGCGAATACGCCAATGAAAGATAGGCGCCCGCAATTCCCGACATGATGCCCCCGAAAAGTATTGCCAGGCAACGAATCCTGATCACCGGATAGCCGATGGCGTGCGCCGCATCATGGGAATCTCCGACAGCACGCAATATCAGTCCCGCCCGGGTCTTTCTCAAAAACCATGAAACCAGCGCCGTGATTGCGAACGATCCGTAGACCAGAATATCGTGCTCGAACAGGACCGGCCCGATCACCGGCACATCCGACAGCAAGGGGACCGGCAGTTTCGGGAGACCGTCATAGGCAACCCCGACCAGGCCCTGGCCCATCAGGGCGCTGAGCCCGATTCCAAAAATCGTCAGCGCCAGTCCGGTTGCAACCTGGGTCGCCTGAAAGCCGAGCACAAGAGTCGCAAAAACCAGCGACATTCCGGCACCGGCCAGAATGCCGGCCGCGATTCCGAGCACTGCGCTGGCGCTCTGGGTGACCGTGATGAATGCGGCGACCGCACCCATGAGCATCATGCCTTCCACGCCGAGATTCAGCACCCCGGACTTCTCGGTCACCATCTCGCCCAGCGCGGCATAAACCAGAGGCGTGGCTGCGGTGATGATGGTGATCATTGCCGGAGCCAGGATATCAACCATGCCGCAGCCCTGGAACAGGCCTGATCCGGATCCTGAAACGGATCAGGACATCGCAGGCCAGGAGGAAGAACAGCAGCATCCCCTGAAACACACCGGTCACCGCAATCGGAAGATTCAGGGCGATCTGGGCATTTTCACCGCCGAGATAGGACAACGCAATCAGCAGTCCGGCAAACAGGGAGCCCAGAGGGTGGAGCCTTCCGACAAACGCGACGATAATCGCCGTGAATCCGTAACCCGGGGAGATGCTCGGGAGCAACTGCCCGATCGGGCCTGCCACCTCGAACAATCCGGCCAATCCGGCCATCCCTCCGCCCAGAAGCAATGCGAACCAGACGATCCGGTTCACGCTGAACCCCGCATGGCTGCCCGCAGCGGGAGCCTGACCAATCACCTTGACCTGAAAACCGATCAGTGTCCTCGAAAGAAGCAGCCATATGCCGGCCACTGCTGCGAGCGCGAACAGGGCCCCCAGATGCAGCCGGGTTCCGCTCCACAGTATGGGCAACATCGCCGAATCGCTGAATATTCTTGATTCGGGAAAGTTGAATCCGTCCGGATCGCGCAACGGTCCATGGACCAGCAGGCTCAGCAGGAGCGCGGCGACATAGGTCAGCATCAGGCTGGTCAGAATTTCGTTGGCATTGAAGCGGGTCTTGAGCAGCGCCGGAATCGACGCCCACAACATTCCCCCGAGCACGCCACTCGCCATCATCAGCGGCAGCACAAATACCGAATCAACCTCGTAAAACCAGAGCGCGACACTGCCGCCGCAGATGGCACCCAGCGTCAACTGTCCTTCCGCACCGATATTCCATACCCCGGCGCGAAAACCTATCGACAGCGCGGCACCGATCAGAACCAGCGGCGCCGCCTTGACTCCCAACTCGGCCCAGCCGTACGCGCTCGTCAGCGGGGCGACGAAGAATGCGTAAAGCGCCTGCAGGGGGTTTTTCCCCAGCAACGAGAAGAGCAGGGTGCCGGCCAGCAAGGTCAGACACAGGGCAATGAACGGTGAGGCGTAGACCATTGCCTGGGAATGCTCGGCCCTTTTTTCGAGATAGGGGATCACGCCGCGTGCATGCTTTCTGACAGATTCACGCCCGACATCATGAGGCCCACCTGCTCCAGAGTGACCTCCAGGGTGGGCAATGCCGGGGACAGCGCGCCGGAACAGATTGCCGAGAGGCGGTCGCTGATCTGGATCAGTTCGTCGAGATCCTGGGAAATCACCAGGATCGCGGTCCCGGTCTCGGCGAGTCGTCGCAGGGCAAGTCGTATGGCCTGCGCGGCGCCGGCGTCCACGCCCCAGGTCGGCTGCGATACAACCAGCACCGAAGGCGTCTGGTTGATCTCTCGCCCGACAATGAATTTCTGGAGATTGCCCCCGGACAGGCTTCCCGCTTCGGACTGGACTCCGTTGCACTTGACATCGAAATCGTCGATGACCTGGCAACCGAATTTCGCGGATTTTCCATAATTGATGAAGCCCAGGCGGACGAAATCCATCCGCTCATGCGCAGTCAACAGCGTATTTTCCGTGAGACTCAGCCCTGGAACCGCTCCGTGGCCCAACCGCTCGGAAGGAATCGATGCCAGCCCCAGATTCCGGCGCTGATCGGGACCCAGATCGGCGCAATTCTGGCCGTCGATCTGTATCGCCGAGGCCGGAGTCGTCCGAATCTCCCCGTTCAGTGCGCTGAGCAATTCGTCCTGGCCGTTCCCGGCGACACCGGCTACACCCAGTATTTCACCTCCCCTCACCTCAAGGCTGATTTGCTTCAGGCTGACACTGAATTGATCCGCTGCCGGGTAATCCAGCCGGTCGACGGCGAACCGGACGTCTCCCCGGCTGCCTGACGACGAGAGATTCACGGTCTTCAGTTCCTGCCCGATCATCCTGGCAGCGAGGCTGCTTGCGGTCTCGCCCTGAACCCTGACTGACGCGGCCACCTTGCCGTGGCGCAAAATGGTGGCCTGCCGGCACAACGCCTTGATCTCGTCAAGCTTGTGACTGATATAAAGGATCGACATTCCCTCGTCACACAGGCGCTGCAATGTCCCGAACAAGACATCCACCTCCTGAGGGGTCAGCACGGAGGTGGGTTCATCCATGATCAGCAGCTGGGGATCCTGAAGCAGGCATCGAATGATCTCTATCCGCTGCCTCTCTCCGACCGACAGGGTGTAGACATGCCGACGGGGATCAAGAGGCAGCCCGTATTTCCGGGACACCTCGACAATTCTCTCCGACAGGTTGTCTCGGGCCTTGGCCACCTCCAGTCCAAGCGCGATATTCTCGAGGACGGACAGGGAGTCAAACAGTGAAAAATGCTGGAAAACCATCGCGATGCCGAGGCCCCTTGCAGCGGCCGGGCTGGAGATGGCCGTTTCCCTGCCTTTCCAGAAAATACGGCCGGCATCCGGTTTGAGGACACCGTAGATCATCTTTACGAGGGTGGACTTGCCGGCCCCGTTCTCGCCGAGCAATGCATGGATTTCCCCCGCGTTCAGAACAAGATCGACCCGGTCATTGGCCAGCAATCCCGGAAACGACCGGGTCATGCCTTGCAGTGTCAAAAGCGGGGCAGGTTCTGGGTCACGCGCTTCCGTCATTTTTCGAAAACCGTTTGCCATCAAGGCATGTCGGTATCTGACGGTCACGTCAATCTGGACAAAATATACAGTGCTTCCATCCAACCGACTCCTGAATTCTGAAATAGAATAGCACAACAGCCCTGCACCCATTGGTGTTTTTGGGACCGAATGCGGCAACCGGAAATCGAAAGAAAGCATGCGTTTATGGATCAAGGCCCCCCTGGCATCATTCGACGGGTACGAACCTCTCGAGGGCAACGGTTTCGTGATCGAGAACAATCGGATTGTCCAGATTCTGGAACCGGGACAGCGTCCGGCCCGGCCTGTTGACGACGTCCACGACGCATCAGACAAAGTCGTCATCCCCGGCCTGATCAATACCCACCATCACTATTTCCAGACCCTGACACGCGCCTGTCCGGCCGGACTGAACAAGACACTGTTCCCATGGCTGACGGGACTCTATCCCATCTGGGCCGGGCTGACCCCGGAGATGGTCCATGTTTCCACCCGCCTCGCCTGTGCCGAACTTCTCCTGTCGGGTTGCACCACCAGCGCCGACCACCATTACCTGTACACGAACCGGTGTCCGGATGCCCTCGACATCCAGGTCGAGGCAGTCCGGCAGGCGGGAATCCGCTCGATGCTCACCCGCGGATCGATGGACATGGGCAAGAATCAGGGAGGACTTCCTCCCGCCAATACGGTCCAGGACACCGACACCATCCTGTCCCACTGCGAGCAGAAAATCGATCAGTATCACGATCCGGGCCCTGACAGCATGCTCCGGATTGCTCTCGCCCCATGTTCGCCGTTCAGCGTCACCCGGGAACTGATGGTCAGGACCGCCGAACTCGCCGAAAAAAAGGGAGTCCGGCTGCACACGCATCTTGCCGAAACCCGTGATGAGAACGTCTTTTCCGAAAGCAATCTGGGCTGTCGTCCGCTGGACTATCTGGAATCGACCGGCTGGATGCAGGACAACGCCTGGCTGGCGCACGGTATCCATTTCGATGACCCGGAAATCGAAAGACTGGGCAGCAAGAAGGTCGGCATCGCCCACTGCCCGACATCGAACATGGTCCTGGGTTCAGGATGTTGCCGGGCCATGTCCCTGGTGGAGGCCGGTGCGCGTGTCGGACTGGGCGTGGACGGCTCCGCCTCGAACGACTGCTCGAACATGATGCAGGAAGTGCGGCAGTCGCTGCTGCTTCAACGCCTGGCATCCGGGCCGGAGAGATTTGGACATCTCGAGGCTCTCCGTCTCGCCACTTCCGGATCCGCCGACTGCCTGGGATGGCCGGAGATCGGACGCCTGCAAGTCGGTTCCCTGGCTGACATCGCCCTGTATCGGCTGGATGAGCTTCGTTTCTCCGGGACCGGCGATCCGATTGCCGGGCTGGTGCTGTGCGGCGGGCACCGTGCCTGCGATGTCATGGTGAACGGAATCTGGCAGGTCCGGGAAGGACGACTGCTGGCACCCGACATGGAACGGATCCGGAAGCAGCACCGGTCGCTTGCCATGCAGATCCAGCAGGAAGCCGGATAAAGGGCGGACAACCGTTCGAATCCGGATTGACGCCGAGGGTTGCAAGCCGCTCCCGATCCGCTTATTCTTGTTCCGCAGAACAATGCCGGACCGATGGCAAACCTGTCCAGCCGGTGCCGCATACAACCCGCTTTTCGTTTCGGCATCCTTGATGGATGCCGATCCCTTCCGGGCACGATCCGGCCGGGCACGTCAATCCCCAAACCTTCTCCTTACTTCATGTCGACTATTCAGATACCCTGCCAGCGCCACCTGTTTGACATTCCGGACGATGTGGCCTACCTCAATTGCGCCTACATGGGACCTCTGATGCACTCGGTAATCGAGGCAGGAGAGCGAGGCATGCGGGCGAAAACCCGGCCCTGGAACATCTCGCCCGGCGATTTTTTTCCTGAGACCGAACGGGCCCGAAGGCTGTTTTCGGAACTCATCGGTGCCGATGCCGAAGGGGTGGCAGTTGTCCCGTCGGCCAGTTACGGCCTGTCCTGTGCCGGCAGAAACACCCGGGTGACGGAAAACGGCCGGATCATCGTGCTGGCAGACCAGTTCCCCTCGAACGTCTACATATGGAGAGAGAGGGTCCGCACGAGTGGTGCTTCGCTGGTCACCGTGGAGCGTCCGTCCGACAACGACTGGACCCGCGCCGTACTCCGTGAAATCGATGAACGGGCTGAAGTGGTCGCATTGCCCAACTGCCACTGGACCGACGGCGGTCTTGTCGATCTGGTTCGTGTCGGCGAACGGTGCCGCGAAGCCGGCGCCATGCTGGTTCTCGATCTGACACAGTCTGCGGGCGCATTGCCGTTCGACACGGCAGCCGTGCAGCCGGATTTTGTCGTCTGCGCAGGCTACAAGTTCCTGCTTGGTCCCTACTCCCTGGGTTTTCTCTGGATGGCCCCCGAACATCGGGACGGCATGCCGATCGAGTACAACTGGATCGCCCGGACCAATTCGGAGGATTTTGCCGGACTGGTCGATTACCGGGACACTTACCGTCCCGGAGCGCGTCGGTTCGATGTGGGCGAGAATTCCAACTTCATCCTCGTTCCGATGCTGAACACGGCTCTCGAGCAGCTTCTGGAATGGGGAGTCGAAAACATTCATGCGACCCTGGCACAGCGCAATGACCGGATAGCGGAACGCGCGAGCCGGCTGGGGCTTGGCGTTGTCTCCGGGAAATTGCGGGCGGCGCACTTCCTTGGGCTTCGGTTTCCGCCCGGGATGCTCCCATCCGGCATTGCCTCGGATCTGGCGGCCGAAAATGTCCACGTGAGTGTCCGGGGCACCTCCATGCGCATCACGCCTCATGTATATAATACCGATCAGGACATCGAACAGCTGTTCGATGCACTCGATCGAATCCTGAACCGACATCCGTAATGCCGGATTCCGATAAACCTCCGGAAATTTCAGCCACAGACGACCGGAACCCCAAACCGGGCAAATGCCCGGGAGAACCGCTTTGAGGTCATTCAGTCCATGATCAGCTTCATCCTGAACCGATCTCCTGTTTCCCTCGAACTCGTGCGGCCCGACATCACCGTCCTTGAATATCTGCGGGAACACCGGTACATGCGGGGAACCAAGGAAGGCTGCGCCTCCGGCGATTGCGGCGCCTGCACGGCCGTCATGGCGGAACCGGGGAACGGTTCCCTGGAATACCGGAACTTCAACAGCTGCATCACCTTTCTCGGTGCCCTGCACGCAAAGCAGCTGATCACGGTCGAGCATCTCAAGGAAAACGGGCGCCTGCACCCGGTCCAGCAGGCGATGGTCGAGCAGCACGGCTCGCAATGCGGCTTCTGCACACCGGGTTTCGTGATGTCCCTGTTTTCGCTGTACAAGTCCTGCCAGACGGGCATTGCCGGGACCGATGCGGGGAGCATCAAGGAGTACCTCAGTGGCAACCTTTGCCGATGCACCGGGTATTTCCCGATTGTCAGGGCCGCCGAACAGGCGCTGGCCGACTGCGAATCGGACCGGTTCGACCGCTCTGTCGAGCGCGTGCGGCAAACCCTGATCGACCTTGATGATCCGCCGGTAGCGGATTCGAGCCGATTCCACTCCCCCGATACAGCCTCCGAGCTGGCAAGACTCAGGAACCGGCATCCCGATGCCCGGCTCCTTGCAGGCGGAACCGACCTCGCGCTTGAGGTTACGCAGCAATGCCGGGACATTGGGCGAATCATCTACCTGGGCCGAGTCCGGGAGCTCGGCGCAGTCCGACGTTCCGAACGACGGATCGAGATCGGGGCGACCGTGACCCTGGACCGGCTGGAAAAGATTCTGGGCACCGACTTTCCGGAACTGCTTCCCATGCTCAGACGTTTCGGTTCCCGCCAGATCAGGAATCTGGGAACGATCGGCGGTAACCTTGCCAACGCTTCTCCGATCGCGGACCTGCCTCCGGTCCTGATCGCTCTGGGCGCCACCTGTGCATTGCAGAGCACCGGGGGCGTGAGGAGCATGCTGCTCGAGGACTATTTTGTCGGATACCGACAAACGGCATTGAGGGGCAACGAATTCATCCGGTCGGTGGACATACCGCTACCTCCGGACACTGCCACGCTGAAAGTCTGCAAGATCAGCAAACGGTTCGACGACGACATATCCTCTGTATGCCTTGCCGCGCTGATAACGATTGAAGACGGCACGACGACTGGCATCCGAGTCGCTTTCGGAGGCATGGCGGCCACTCCGAAACGGGCTTTGCATTGCGAAGCCGCCCTGTCGGGACAACCCTTCGATCGCGACACGATCGAACGGGCCAAGGCAGCTCTCGGGCAGGATTTCGAGCCCATTTCCGATGTCAGGGCATCCGCCGCCTATCGGCTTGAGGTTGCGGGAAACCTGCTGGAGCGAATAGGGCTGGAACTGTCCGGAGCAGCCGTCCCGACGCGAGTTGACCAGATATGAACCTTCCTCCCTTCAGCCGGAAACCGTCTTGCGTGAGCCGCGCCCTGGCGCATGACAGCGCAGCCCGGCATGTCAGCGGGGAGGCACCATACGTCGACGACGGCCTGCCACTCACGGAACAATCCTACGTCTGCATCGGAAGCAGTGCCCGGGCACATGGAACCCTCGTCGAGCTTGATCTCGAGGCGGTGCGCAAGGCCGAGGGGGTCATCGACGTGATTTCCGCCGATGACATACCGGGAGAGACTGACATCGGTCCCGTGTTCCCGGGAGATCCCCTGTTCGCAACCGATACCGTCGAGTACGTCGGGCAGCCGCTTTTTGCGGTGGCGGCGACCAGCCTGAAACTGGCCCGAAAGGCCGTATCACTGGCCCGCATCCGGATCGAGGAAATGCCGCCGGTACTGGATCTCGATTCCGCGATCGCGCAACAGCTCCATGTTCGGCCTCCCCACACGATGTCCAGGGGCGAGGCCGATTCGGCGCTTGGCGCATCGCCTTGCCGGATTGCCGGCTTCATGAAAGTCGGTGGACAGGAGCATTTCTACCTGGAAGGTCAGGCGAGCCTGGCCGTGTCCGGGGAAAACGGGTGCGTGACCGTGCATTGCTCAACGCAGAATCCGAGCGAAGTGCAGAAGGCGGTCGCCGAAGTGCTGGGCATTCCCTTCAACAGGGTGGATGTCGTCACCCGCCGCATGGGAGGGGGATTTGGAGGCAAGGAGACCCAGGCGGCCGCGTGGGCCTGCATCGCCGCCCTGTTTGCCTTGAGAACGAATCGGGCCGTATCCTGCAGACTGAGCCGGCACGACGACATGGTCATGACAGGCAAGCGTCATAATTTCAAGAACAGCTATGACGCGGGATTCGATGCCGAAGGCCGGATTCAGGCGATTCGATACCAGTTGGCCGCCCAGTGCGGCTATTCGCCGGATCTTTCCGACGCGATCGTCGACCGGGCCATGTTCCATTGCGACAATGCCTACTACCTGCCCAACGTCACGATAGACGGCGTGAGATGCAAAACCCACACCGTCTCGAACACGGCCTTTCGCGGATTCGGCGGTCCCCAAGGCATGATCGCCATGGAAACCGTGATCGATGAAATCGCCTACCGTTGCCGAAAGGATCCGCTCGAGATCAGGAAGCTCAACTTCTACGACACGAAGGAGCGCTCCCGGACACCCTATCACCAGCAAATCGAGCATTTCAACCTGCCCGGGATCGTCGACCAGCTGGAAAGTGAATGCCAATACCTGGCCCGACGACAGTCGATACGGGAATTCAACCTGTGCAATCCCGTCATCAAGAAGGGGTTGTCCCTGACGCCGGTCAAGTTCGGCATTTCATTCAGCATCACGCACCTGAACCAGTCCGGAGCGCTTGTCCACCTCTACTCGGACGGGAGCATTCATCTCAATCACGGGGGAACCGAAATGGGGCAGGGTCTCATGATCAAGATCGCCCAGATCGTTTCCGAGGTCTTCGCCACCGATCCTGAAAACGTTGTCATCTCCCCGACCCGGACGGACAAGGTGCCGAACACGCCTCCGACCGCCGCGTCATCGGGCACGGATCTGAACGGCATGGCCGCCCGAAATGCGGCCTTGACGATTCGGGAGCGGCTGATCGACTTTCTGGCCGAGAAGCACGCGACCGAAAAGAGCCGCATCGTGTTCACCCCTGTCGGCGTCCGCATAGGAGACGAACTGCTTTCCCTGGCCCAGGCTGCGCGCCAGGCATGGCTCAGCCGGATTTCCCTGTCCGCAACCGGCTTCTACCGGACCCCGAAGGTCCACTATGACCGGCCTTCCGCTTCGGGCAGACCGTTTTTCTATTTCGCCAACGGCGCCGCCGCTTCCGAAGTGGCCATCGACACGCTGACCGGAGAATGCCGCCTGCTCAGAACCGACATCCTTCATGATGTGGGGCAGTCGATCAATCCGGCCGTCGATATCGGGCAAATCGAAGGCGGATACATACAGGGACTCGGGTGGCTGACCTGCGAGGAACTCAAGTGGGACGGGACGGGAAGGCTCCTGAGCGACAGTCCGGCAACGTACAAGATCCCCGCAATCGGCGACATCCCGCCGGTGTTCAATGTGCGGCTGCTGGAGGACTGTCCCAACGAGGAGGAAACGATCTTCCGGTCAAAGGCGGTCGGCGAGCCGCCCCTGATGCTTGCCATTTCCGCCTGGTGCGCCATCCGGGATGCGATCGGCGCCATACGCGACCACGAGGTCTTCCCGAGACTGAATGCCCCCGCGACGCCGGAAGAGATTCTGCGAGTCGTCAACGAAGTCAGGAACGCCCCATGAACTGGACGCAAGCGGTTGCGACGCTCTCCGGACAGGATCGGGGTTTTGTGCTGATCACGGTATTGGGCGTCGAAGGGTCGGCACCTCGGGAAACCGGAGCCAAGATGGTGGTTACGGCCGATGAGCTGTTCGACACGATCGGCGGCGGCAATCTCGAGTACCGCGCAATATCGAAGGCCCGGACACTCCTCGACTCTGGAAAACAGACGGTGCTCACCGAGTCGTTTTCACTCGGAAAGGATCTGGAGCAATGCTGCGGCGGACATGTCGAGCTGCTGTTCGAGTGCATGCCTCCCCGTGAATTTCATATCGCCCTGTTCGGGGCGGGCCATGTCGGCAGTTGCCTCTCACGCATCCTGTCGGAGTTGCCCTGCCGGGTGTCGTGGATGGATACCCGGGAGTCGCTCGTTGCCGAAAAGTGCGAGCAGGGGTTGCCTCCCAATATCCGCGCACGGCTGGTCAGCCAGCCCGAACCGGCCGTCGAGAGTTGCCCGGAGGGCACTTATTTTCTGATTCTCACGCACAGTCACGAACTCGACCTACAGCTGGTGGAAGCGGTCATTTCGCGCGGCGACGCACGGTTCTGCGGGCTGATCGGCTCTCGGTCGAAAGCGGGAAAGTTCCGCAACAGGCTTCGCAAAAAGGGATTCACGGAGCCGGAAATCGAAACGCTCGTGTGCCCGGTCGGGCTGCCGGAGATTGGAGGCAAACGGCCGATGGAGGTAGCCGTTTCGATCGTGGCCCAGCTCATCGGGCTTCGTTCTGCCGACCGCCTCGACAGATCAACGGAGCCGGCTTCGCCGGTCAAGGAGAGAGGGGGGCTCCATCTGGTGGGAGACGGAAAGCCGGAAAGCGAACCGTGATCGCCCGGTACGGGAGCGAGTCGGCCTGATATCGGCGACAGCATGGGCATGCGTCCGCGCCGCTTTCGGTTCACGATGATGCGCCAGGACCGGTCGGGGATTGCCCCGGCTTCCCCGGATGCGCTTTTCGACCCATTATCCGGGTCTCCCGGATCACCCGGTCATCGCCCAGCATCTGAAGAACAAAGAGCTTCTCCATGATCGATGACGCACTTTCGATGCGCCGGCGTATCAGTGGCGTGGCCGCATAGTCGAGAACGACGAAGTCGGCTTCCTTGCCCTTCTCGAAGTTGCCGATATGCCGATCAAGATCGAGCGCCCGTGCTCCGCCCAGGGTGGCCATGTACAGTGCCCGGATCGGCGGCAGGCTGTACTGCTGGATTTGCTGCATCTTGTACGCCTGGTTGATCGTTCGAAGTATGGAAAAGGAATCTCCTCCCCCGACATCGGTGCCCAGCCCCACCCGGACACCGTGCACA
>VYGS01000167.1 GCA_009841725.1 Gammaproteobacteria bacterium | reverse complement strand
CTTCTTCGTAATGGGAGACGAAGCTTGCGTTCACGCCGTTTCGGATATTGTCGGGCAATTCCTCGAAATCCCCGAGATTCCCGCTCGGCAGGATCAGGTTGCGGATTTTCATTCGGCGCGCGGCCACCACCTTTTCACGGATTCCCCCGACCGGCAAGACCTGTCCGGTCAGGGAGATCTCGCCGGTCATGGCGAGGCTTCGCCTGATCTTCCTGCCCCGGGCCAGCGAGACAAGCGACGACGCGATAGTGATGCCCGCGCTCGGCCCGTCCTTCGGAGTGGCGCCGGCCGGCACATGAAGATGGATCATCGACTTCTCGAAAAACCGGTCGTCAACACCCAGTCTTTCCGCATTCCCGATCACGTAGCTGTACGCGATCTCTGCAGATTCCTTCATGATGTCGCCGAGATGCCCGGTCAGCCTGAATCCCCTGTTGAACCCGTGGGCCCTTGACGCCTCGATATCCAGAGTGCTGCCCCCGAGCGCAGTCCATGCCAGGCCTCTTGCCACCCCGACCCCGGAGATCAGGTTCTCCCTTGCGAACAGCGGCTTGCCGAGATACTCCTCCAGATCGCCCGACTTGACATGCACGGGAGGGGGATGGCCGTCGAGCAGCTTCATCACGGACTTTCGCACGATGGTTCCGATCATCTTTTCGAGCCTGCGGACCCCGGCCTCCCGGGCATAGCCCTCGATCGTCCTGCGCACCGCCGCCGTATCAATCCGCAGCTGTCCCCGCTTCCTGAGCCCGGCCATGGCAACCTGCTTGGGGATGAGATGCTTGCGGGCGATCGCCACCTTCTCGTCCGTCAGGTAGCCGGAAAGCCGGATTTCCTCCATCCGGTCAAGCAGCGGAGCCGGAATCGTGTCGAGCTGGTTTGCGGTGCAAATGAACAGCACGTTCGACAAATCGACCCGCACATCGACGTAGTGGTCGAGAAACTCCCTGTTCTGCTCCGGATCGAGCACTTCCAGCAGGGCATGGGCCGGGTCGCCCCGAAAAGAGGCTCCCACCTTGTCGATCTCGTCCAGCATGATCACCGGGTTTGACGAACCGCATTCGCGCAATGCCTGCACGAACTTTCCGGGCATGGACCCGATGTAGGTGCGGCGATGGCCCTTGATTTCCGCCTGGTCGCGCATTCCGCCCAGAGAAAACCGGTAGAAGCGCCTCCCGAGGGCGTTCGCGATCGAGCGGCCGAGCGAGGTCTTGCCGACCCCGGGCGGTCCGACAAACAGGATGATCGATCCGGAAATCACGCCCCGCATCTTCCCGACTCCGATGAATTCGAGAATGCGCTGCTTCGCCTCATCAAGTCCTTCATGGTCATGATCGAGTATCTTCCTTGCAGTCTCGAGATCCAGGCGGTCTTCGCTGCAAACCCCCCAGGGGATGGAGGTCAGCCAGTCCAGGTAGTTGCGGGTGACCGTGTACTCCGGTGAACCGCGCTCCAGCATTGCCATTTTTTCCATTTCTTCGTCGATTTTCTTCATGGCATGCTCGGGCACGGTCAACGTCTCGAGCCGACTCTTGAAGGCCTCGATTTCCGTTTCGCGGTCGTCTTTCGAGATTCCGAGTTCCTTCTGGATGAATTTCAGCTGCTCCCGCAACAGGGTCTCGCGCTGGTGCTGCGAGATCTCCCCCTCGATATGGCTTTGAATGTCCGACTGGACTTTCGCGATCTCGACCTCCTTGCGAAGCAGCAGGAGGGTTTTTTCCATTCTCGGTACGAGATCGATCGTCTCCAGCACATCCTGCAACTCGTCGGCATTGGCCGTCGTGAGGCTGGCTCCGAAATCCGCCAGCTTCGACGGTTCACCCGTGCCGAAATGGTTGAGGAATATCTTCAATTCCTCGCCGTACATCGGATTGAGCGGAAGCAACTCCTTGATCGTGTTGACAATCGCCGTGGTATAGGCCTTGATCTGGTCGGAACTCAGGGTGTTCAGCTCCGGAAAATACCGGACCCGGGCAACATGGGGCCTTTCCCTGTCAACCCAGTCCAGGATGCGGAATCGCTGCACTCCGCTGACGACGAGGTGAATCCCGGCCCCGCGGCGCTCTATCTGGTGAATGCGGCATACGGTGCCGATTTCCGCGAAGTCCTCCGGATTGGCGACGTCCATCTCGACTCCCGAAGTGTATACAACGCCCAAATGGCCGTGCTCCTCCTTGTGAATCGATTCGAGGGCGTCTTCCCATGTCCCGGGATCGATCATGAGCGGAAGGAGCTGACCCGGGAACACCGGCCTTCTCCCTACCGGCAGCATGTGTAGCGTTCCGGGCAGGACGTCTGCAGGCCGGGCCAGTTCGGTAACGATTTCCGGTTCGTTTTTCTCACTCATCACGATTCCCTATATGGACAGGCCAGGCGGCCGCTCTCACGCAGCCTCTCACGGAATAGATGGACCCTCTTTGGCGAATCACAAGGGAAACCCCCGCCTCCGTCCGAGGTCCCGCGTCCGGTAGGTTCAGCCGGAGGCGACCAACATGCCGTTCTCCAGCCTGAGAACGCGGTCGGCCCGCCGCGCAAGCGCCAGATTGTGCGTCACCACGATCAGCCCGGCATCCCGGTGTGCGCCGGAGTCAAGCAGTATCTCATGAATCCGGTGAGCGGTCCTCTCATCCAGGTTGCCGGTCGGCTCGTCGGCCATGATGCATGAAGGCTCCGTCACCATCGCCCGGGCAATGGCAGTACGCTGGCGCTCTCCACCGGACAGCTCCCCCGGCTTGTGATGAAGCCGGTCCCCCAGGCCGACACGCTCCAGCATCTTCCTGGCCCGGTCGATTGCTGCGACCCGGTCCTCGCGGCGGATGAACAACGGCATTGCGACATTTTCAAGCGCCGTAAACTCGCCCAGCAGGTGATGGAACTGGTAGACAAAGCCCAGATGGGCATTCCTGATCAGCCCCCTTTCCCTCTGGGATACCGCATTGATGTCGATGCCGTCGATCAGCACCTGTCCGCCGCTGGGCTCGGACAGTCCTCCGAGAATGTGCAAAAGAGTGCTCTTTCCCGATCCGGATATCCCGACAATCGCCACCCGCTCGCCCCGGCGCAGTTCAAGATCCACCCCTCTTAGCACCCTGACCTCAAGCTTGCCTTCCGAGAAGATCTTGGTCAGGGCGCGGCACACCACCACCGGGCTTTTGGAGGACGTGCCGTCAGTCATATCTCAAGGCCTCCGCCGGCTCCACCCGCGATGCCCTGAACGCTGGATAGATCGTCGCCAGGAAGCTCATGGCAAGGGAGGCTCCAACGACGAGAGAGACGTCCAGCCACTCGAGCCGGGCGGGAAATTCGCTGATGACATACACGTCCGAGGGGAACAGCTCGGTATTGAAAACCCGCTCCAGCCACGGTATCAGGGTCTCGATGTTCAGTGCCGTCACCACTCCCGTCGCGCCGCCCAGAATGACCCCGATAATCCCGATCACCGATCCCTGCACCACGAAGATGCGCATGATGCCCGCCGGGCTCATTCCCAAGGTCCTTAAAATGGCGACATCGGATTCCTTGTCGGTCACGATCATGACCAGAGTCGACACGATATTGAATGCGGCGACCGCAACGATCAGAAGCAGGATGATGAACACCACGCGCTTCTCGATCTCCAGCGCCCGAAAGAAATTGGCATGTTCCTGGGTCCAGTCGCGCACCCTGAACCGGTTTCCCAGTCTCTGCTGGATTTCGCTCCTGACGGATCTTGCCCGGTCCACGTCCGAAAGCTTGAGCCGGACCCCGCTGACCGCGTCCCCGATGCCCAGCACCCGTCTCAGATCGTCGATATGCACGAGCGCGATTCCGCTGTCGTACTCGTACATGTCGATCTCGAAGATACCGGCCACGGTGAACCGCTTCATCCGCGGCAACATGCCGGCCGGCGTCACCTTTCCCTTGGGCGCCACCAGAGTCACCTTGTCGCCCATCTCCAGGCCGAGCGATCTTGCAAGATGCCTGCCCAGCACGATCGAGTAGGACCCGGGCCTCAGGTCGGACGGTTTACCCTCCACCACATGGTCAAGCACCTCGGACACGGTTCGCTCGAGATCCGGATCGATCCCCCGGATCAGCGCACCGGTCACGTGCCTGCCGTTGGCCAGCAAACCCTGGCCAAGCACGAACGGCGCCAGCGCCCTGACCTCATCCAGTTCCGCAGTGTACCGGGCAACCCGGTCCCAGTTGTCGAGATGGCCGCTGGGAGCGCCGACGGTCACGTGAGAGACCACGAAAAGAATACGGTCGCGCAGATCGGCATGAAACCCGTTCATGACCGACATGATCGTGATCAGCGCCCAGACACCCAGAATGATGCCGAGCATCGAGATGACGGAAATGAAGGAAATGAAATGGTTTCGGCGTTTGGCGCGCAGGTAGCGCAGCCCGATCATCAATTCCAGCGGCTTGATCATTCAGTCCGACCGGGAGGGCTGGTGGCGCATGTGAGGGAACAGCACCACGTCCCGAATGGAAGGGCAATCCGTGAGGATCATGACCAGGCGATCGATGCCGATGCCCTCTCCGGCGGTGGGCGGCAAACCGTGTTCGAGTGCACAGATGTAATCCGAGTCGTAATGCATGGCCTCGTGGTCTCCCGCCTCCTTTCTGCCGACCTGATCCCGGAACCGCTCGGCCTGATCTTCGGCATCGTTCAACTCCGAGAAGCCGTTGGCGATTTCCCGCCCGGCGACGAAGAATTCGAACCGGTCGCTGATTTCCGGACGGTGATCGTTCCGCCGCGACAAGGGGGAGACCTCCACGGGATACCCGGTAATGAAGGTCGGATTCACCAGCTTGTGCTCCACCCGCTTCTCGAAGATTTCCATCTGTATCTTGCCGAGGCCGTCTCCGGGACCCACGTCGACGTCGATCTTCCCTGCAAGCTCGCGAATCGACCCGTCGTCATGCAACGATTTCTCCTCGATGTCCGGATTGAACCGTACGATGGATTCAACCAGATCATATCGCTCGAACTCGCCCGAGAAGTCGATTTCCTCGCCCTGGTAGGTCAGTCTGTCGCTTCCCACCACCTCCCTGCACAGGCCCCGGACCATCTCCTCGGTCAGCGCGATGAGATCGCCATAATCGGCATAAGCCCAGTAGAACTCCATCATGGTGAATTCGGGATTGTGCCGGGTGCTCATCCCCTCGTTGCGGAAATTCCGGTTGATCTCGAACACCCGCTCAAAGCCGCCCACCACGAGCTTTTTGAGGTACAGCTCCGGTGCGACACGCAGATACAGATCCATGTCCAGAGCGTTGTGATGCGTCACGAAGGGACGGGCCACCGCCCCGCCGGGGATGGGGTGCATCATCGGCGTTTCGACCTCGAGAAACCGGTGGGAGATCATGAATTCCCGGATGTGCTGGATGATCGCGGCACGCGTGTGAAACACCGATCTCGTCCTGTCGTTCATGATCAGGTCCAGGTACCGCTGCCGGTATCGGGTTTCAGGATCGGTAAGCCCGTGGAACTTCTCCGGCAACGGCCTCAATGCCTTGGTCAGGAGCCGGATTCGGTCGGTCTTCACCGACAACTCCCCGGTCCGTGTTCGAAACAGCACCCCTTCGGCGCCCACGATGTCCCCGATGTCGAAATTCCCGAACGCCTCGTATACGCCATCCGGCAGCTGGTTTTTCCGAAGAAACAGCTGGATTTGCCCGCTGACATCCTGGATATGGGCAAAGCTTGCCTTGCCCATGATCCGGCGACTCATCAACCGCCCGGCGACCTTGACGCGTACCGGGCTGTCGTCTTCCGGAATCTCGACATCGGCGTACTGTCGCTGAAGCTCCCCGGCCAGCGCATCGCGCCTGAAATCGTTCGGAAACGGGTTGCCGCTCTCTCTCAGCGCAGCCAGCTTGCTTCGCCTCTGGGCGATCTGATCGACTTCTTCACTCATTGGTTGACCCCTGTTTCGCTTTCCGAAGTATTACAGCCCGGACTTGAGACTTGCCTCGATGAACTGGTTCAGCGATCCGTCGAGAACCGCTTGCGTGTTGCCCGTCTCCACACCGGTCCGGAGATCCTTGATCCTTGACTGGTCGAGCACGTAGGAACG
Organism: Gammaproteobacteria bacterium; assembly: GCA_009841725.1. Taxonomy (GTDB): domain Bacteria; phylum Pseudomonadota; class Gammaproteobacteria; order Arenicellales; family Poriferihabitantaceae; genus Poriferihabitans. The sequence goes on along the minus strand of VYGS01000167.1, from coordinate 5,748 downwards.
AATCTGGCTGCCCCATCCGATGTCGGACTTGCTTTCTTCCTGCGCCTGCTTCTCCTCCCTGCGCCGGGCCAGTTCCATTTCGTACAGCTTGGCCTTCAGCATCGACATCGCCTCCTCCTTGTTTCGATGCTGGGAGCGGTCGTTCTGGCACTGCACGACGATTCCGCTCGGCAAGTGGGTCAACCGCACCGCCGAATCGGTCTTGTTCACATGCTGTCCGCCCGCCCCGCTCGAGCGGTAGGTGTCGACACGCAGGTCCGCCGGATTGACCTGGATTTCGAAGCTGTCGTCGATCTCCGGGTACACGTAGACGGACGCAAACGAGGTATGGCGCCGGTTGCCCGAGTCGAAAGGACTTTTCCTGACCAGGCGGTGCACGCCCGTTTCCGTGCGAAGATAGCCGTAGGCGTAGGAACCGGAAATCTTGATCGTGGCACTCTTGATGCCCGCCACCTCGCCGTTCGAGCGTTCGATCAGCTCGTACCCGAAGCCCTGGTCCTCGATCCAGCGGGTATACATTCGAAGCAGCATCTGGGCCCAATCCTGAGCTTCGGTTCCGCCGGAACCCGACTGGATGTCCAGGAATGCATTGAGCGCATCGGCCTCTCCGTCGAACATGCGGCGAAATTCCATCGACTCCAGCCGATGCTCCATGTCCGAGGCGTCACTCTCGATCTCGCCCAGCGTCTCGCCGTCTTCCTCGTCGGCCGCCAGCTCAAGCAACTCCAGTGCTTCCCCGGCATCCGTGTAAAGCCGATCCAGATTGATTACTTCCTGCTCAAGAACCGCCCTTTCCCGACCGAGCTGCTGGGAGCGCTCGGCATCGTTCCAGATTTCCGGATTCTCCAGAATCAGGTTGATTTCTTCCAGCCGCTCCCTTTTCGTATCGTAGTCAAAGATACCCCCTTAGCGCCAGGACACGCTTGGCAACGGCTTCAAGGGATTCACGCAACTCATTGATTGATCGCATAAGCCGACTTCATTCCGGATGAAAATGACAAAGACGTGAGAATACCCGATTTCAACCCCGAATAACATACCGACATTATCCGGCATGGACCCGGTCAGGAAGCGGCTTTCCAGGAAGCGATGGCGGCCCGGTCAGCCGGACTCATCGCCCGCAACGGGGGAGCGCCGAAAAGCCGGATCCTGCCGATTGGCATGACGGACGTGTCCGCATGCGGGAACATGGCTGAGAAATGGTGAATTTGGTAGAATCGCTGCGAATCCCTGCTGGCGTCCGACGAGTAATCGGTTTCGGTCTGACGCCTGTCTCAGCCGGCCGCACCATCCCGCGTTGTTTCATGAACCTCTCCGAATTCGACTACGATCTGCCGGACGAGTTGATCGCGCAGTATCCGGCGGCTCAACGAACCGACAGCCGCCTGCTCGTTCCGAATTCTGGTTTGGACGAATTCCGGGATATGCGATTTCACGAGCTGGGTACACTCCTTTGCCCCGGAGACCTGCTGGTGGTCAACGACACGCGTGTCCTGCCGGCCCGCGTCATGGCGGCCAAGCCCTCCGGCGGCAAGGTCGAAATCATGCTTGAACGGATACGGGACGACTGCACCGCCATTGTGCAGCTTCGGGCTAACAAGCCGATTCGGGACAATCAGCCGCTGGAAGTGAAAGGACGCCGCCTCGGAGTCGAGGGCCGGGAACAGGGCTTTTACATATTGCGCACGCTGGATGGTCGATCCATGTCCGCCCTGTTTGAAGACCATGGAAGATTGCCCTTGCCACCCTATGTCAGCAGGACGGTCGAGGCGCAGGACGAAAAGCGCTACCAAACCGTCTATGCCGAGCATCCCGGCGCCGTGGCCGCACCCACGGCCGGCCTGCATTTCGACCAGGCCCTGATCGATTCGATCACCTCGGCCGGAGTCCGATGGGCGAAGGTCACGCTTCATGTCGGGGCCGGCACGTTCCAACCAATCCGAAACGAGAACGTGCTGACACACCGGATGCACCGGGAATGGGTGGAAGTGGATGAGGCAACCTGCCTAAAGATCGCGGCGACGGTTGAATCCGGCGCAAGGGTGGTCGCGGTCGGCACCACCGTTGTCCGGGCTCTGGAAAGCGCTGCCGCGAACGGAACGCTCGAGCCCTTTGCCGGCGACACGGATCTCTACGTCACACCGGGCTTCGAATTTCGGGTCGTGGACGCGCTGGTTACCAATTTTCACCTCCCCCGCTCGTCGCTGCTGATTCTGGTCAGCGCGTTTGCCGGCAAAGAGCGGGTGCTCGCCGCATACCGACACGCCGTGGCCCTCGGGTATCGGTTCTTCAGCTACGGTGACGCCATGTTCCTGGAGAAGTCGCGATGAAGTTCACGACGCTCACGACCGACGGCAAGGCGAGACGGGGGGAACTGGAATTTGCGAGAGGAACGGTCTCGACACCGGCATTCATGCCGGTGGGAACCTCCGGCAGCGTCAAGACCCTGTCTCCCGAGGAGGTCAGGGGAACCGGTGCGGACATTCTGCTCGGCAACACGTTTCACCTGCTGATTCAGCCGGGCATGGAAGTCATTCGACTGCATGGCGGTCTTCATCAGTTCATGAACTGGAGCCGGCCGATTCTCACGGACTCGGGAGGATTCCAGGTGTGGAGCCTCAAGGATCTCAGGCGGCTGGAAGAGCGGGGCGTGACATTCAGATCGCCTCTGGATGGCAGCAAGATCTTCATGGGTCCGGAGGAATCCATGCAGGTCCAGGCCGTGCTGGACTCGGATATCGTCATGGCGTTTGACGAGTGCACGCCCTATCCGGTCATCCGTGAACAGGCGGCCGAATCGATGCAACGCTCGGTGCGCTGGGCGTCCCGGTGCCGGGACAGCTATGCCGGAAACGGGATCCTGTTCGGTATCGTTCAGGGCGGCGTTTTCGAGGATCTGAGGCGGGAATCCCTGGAGCAGACCGTTGAAATCGGGTTCCAGGGGTACGCCCTGGGCGGGCTGTCCGTGGGCGAGCCCAAGGAGGACATGCTGCGCATTCTGTCTGAAATCGCCCACAGGATGCCCCCTCGGTGCCCCCGCTACCTGATGGGTGTCGGAACCCCGGGTGATCTGGTCAGGGGGGTGGAGCAAGGTATCGACATGTTCGATTGCGTATTGCCGACGCGCAATGCCCGAAACGGCTGGCTGTATACTCACAATGGCGTGATAAAGATCAAGCAAAGCCGCTACCGACTCGATGCCGATCCGCTGGACAGCCGGTGCGATTGCTATACCTGCGCCCACTATTCCCGCTCGTACCTGCGCCACCTGTTCCAGAAGAACGAGATTCTCGGGCTGCGTCTGTGCTCGTTGCACAACGTCCACTATTACCAAAACCTGATGGGTCGGATACGCAAGGCGATCGAAACGGGAAACTACGGGGCGTTCGTCCGCTCCTTCGACGAGGACCGTCCGGCCGATTGAGAGCCGCGCATCCGGAGCGATACATGCCCGCCTTGCGAATCATTGCGATTTTTCGTTTCGGGATGTGGCATGAATAAGCTGTCTCTTATAAAATTCGCATTTATCACCTTACAGGCATCATTTTTTGTTGGAGCTATTTCATGTTTGACAAGAAGCAATCCATCCGGGAGTACGACCCGGAACTCTGGCAGGCTCTGGAGAACGAGAAAACACGTCAGGAACAGCATATCGAGCTGATTGCATCGGAAAATTTCGTCAGCCCCCGTGTGCTGGAGGCGCAGGGGTCGGTACTGACCAACAAGTATGCCGAAGGCTATCCGGGCAAGCGGTATTACGGCGGATGCGAGTTTGTCGACGTCGCCGAGTCGCTGGCCATCGAGCGTGCCAAGCAGCTGTTCAGCGCGGATTATGTCAACGTGCAGCCGCATTCCGGCTCTTCCGCCAATGCCGCCGTGTACATGGCACTGTGCGAACCCGGCGACACGATCCTTGGCATGAGTCTGGCACATGGCGGCCATCTGACTCACGGCGCATCGGTCAATTTTTCCGGAAAGATATACCATTCGATCCAGTACGGACTGGAAACGGAAACCGGCACGGTCGATTACGCACAGGTCGAATCCCTGGCCCGGGAACATCGCCCGAAAATGATTGTCGCAGGATTCTCGGCCTACTCCCGGGTGATGGACTGGAACCGCTTTCGGGAAATCGCGGATGCGGTCGGCGCCTACCTGTTCGTGGACATGGCCCACGTCGCGGGTCTGGTTGCGGTCGGACTCTATCCCAATCCCGTGCCCATTGCGGATGTCACGACCACGACCACCCACAAGACGCTTCGGGGTGCCCGGGGCGGCATGATTATGGCTCGGGCCAATGACGAAGTCACCAAGAAACTGGCTTCCCTGGTCTTTCCCGGCACTCAGGGTGGACCGCTGATGCATGCGATTGCCGGCAAGGCGATGGCGTTCAAGGAAGCGCTCGACCCGTCGTTCAAGGACTACCAGCAGCAGATTCTCGACAATGCCAAGGCGATGGTGGACGTCTTCCAGCAACGGGGATACAAGATCGTATCGGGGGGCACCGACAGCCACCTGTTCCTGGTCGATCTCATCGACAAGGACATCACCGGCAAAGATGCCGATGCGGCGGTCGGCCGGGCAAACATCACCCTGAACAAGAACGCCGTTCCGAACGATCCCCGTTCTCCGTTTGTGACCAGCGGACTTCGGATCGGCACTCCGGCGATCACCACCCGGGGATTCGGTGTCGAGGAAGCTTCCCTGGTGACGGGCTGGATCTGTGATATTCTGGACAATATCGGGGACGAATCGGTTGAACGGGATGTCAAGGCCAAGGTGCTTGACCTGTGTTCAAGGTTCCCGCTCTACAAGGATGTCCTGTAACTTCGATTGCCGGCCTGGCCTCGTCCTGCGCGAGGCCATTGCAGGCATTCGGGATTGAACTGCATCGAGGTGCGATATGAAACGACTGGATTGTGCCATCTGTCCCGGCCCTCTGGGCGATATACGGGTTGTGTTTGACGACGGGGTGCTGGTGTTGCTGGATTTCGACGAGAATTCAGAGCGCATCGAAAAGCTGCTTGGGAAACGGTATGGTTCCCATTCGTTGCAGCCGGTTTCCTGTTCCAGCCGAATCCGTGAATCCCTTGAGAAGTACTTTGACGGAGACTTCAAGGCGCTTGACCGGATCGAGATGGATCCGGGCGGTACCGCATTCCAGCGAACCGTCTGGGATGCGCTGGGCCGCATTCCCGCCGGCGAGTCCCGCTCCTATACCGAGCTGGCCGGCGAGATCGGCATGCCGAAAGCGGCCCGGGCCGTCGGCAACGCGAACGCAAGAAACCCGATTTCGATCGCGATTCCCTGTCACAGGGTGATCGGCCGCAACGGCCGGCTCTCGGGATATGCCGGCGGGGTCAGCCGCCAGCAATGGCTGCTTCAGCATGAAGGGGCCATTCGCTGACGCAATTCCGTCGAATGGCAATCGCCCCCGCAATGATGCCGAAACGAAGATTGGATTTCAGCCGGGGGACTGCAAGCAGGGAACGATCCCGAATCCGGTTCGCGATACCTGTGCGGCACACTGCGAACGGGGATAAGGATGGTACCGAGGAAAGGACTTGAACCTTCACGGGCTAATGCCCACTAGCACCTGAAGCTAGCGCGTCTACCAATTCCGCCACCTCGGCAAATTTTGGAGTCCCAATTTAACTTCAGTTGCTTTCGGATGTCAATTCCCAGTGCATGGAGTGTAGCGAGCAAATGAATTGTCCGGTTAAGTAGCACATAAACTGTCCGGTTTCA
>VYGS01000010.1 GCA_009841725.1 Gammaproteobacteria bacterium | reverse complement strand
CCGCCGGCCGCCACCAAGATCATGGGGCCGAAATGCGGATCGGTGAAGGTTCCGACACCGATCTCCACACCGCCGTCCACCATTGCGCAGACCAGGGCCTCGGGCCCCAGGCGGTCACTCATGTCCCGGTATTCGTCCACCATTTCCAGCCGGTCGCGGATTCCCAGTACCACGCCGCCGGAGTCCGACTTGTGATGAATGACCCGGGATGCCGTCTTGAGGACAAGCGGGAATTGCAGCTCGTCCATGGCCCGGTGAAGCGCCGACTCGTCGCCGACCCGCTTTCTCGCTACCACGGGGATGCCCGCATCGGCCAGAATGTCGAGCGCACCGTTCTCCGTGATCACATTTCCCTGGACCAGGAGCCTGTGCCCGATGCGTTCAGGGAAGCCTCCCCCGGCTTGATCACTCTTCAGCGCCGCCGTCTCGAGATTCCGGCGGGAAAACAGGCCATGAAACGCCTTCAGGGCCTCGGCTGCGCCGTCGATAACGGGGATTCCGGCCTCGAATGCCTTGCGGCACAAGTCCGTGTGCGCGAGATCGCTGTACATGTTGACCAGAGCCAGCGGCTTGTCCGTTTCTTCGCCAACCGCGGCCACGACGCGATAGATGGCCTCGGAGAGAAAGTAGCCGTCACGGAAGTTGCTCACAAACGCGCCGGCGGCCACATCCGGATCCGCCATCAGGGCGCGCAGGCAAGCGAGAAACCGCTCCTCGAAGCGGTCGAAGGTGCCCCAGGCATCCAGGGGGTTTTCCGCAGTCAGGCCCGGTTCCAGATGCGGTGTCAGGGCATCGACGGTGGATGCATCAAGGGTTGCCAGCGGCACGCGCAGCTCCTCGGCGAGATCGGTGAACAGCGTTCGGAAACCGCCGGATTCGAACATGGCGGCGAGGCCACCGCTGGCGGGGCGACGGCCGGTTTGTAGCAACATCAGCGTGGCGGCCATTTCATCCAGGTCATCGACCAGGATGACGCCATGTCTGCGGCAAACGGCCTCGAACGCCACCCGGTCCCCGGCCAGGGCGCCGGTATGGGTGACCGCCATTCGGCTGCCGAGCTCCGAGCGGCCGACCTTCAGCGCCACAACCGGAATGTCGGCCTTGGCGGCCTTTCCCAGGGCTGCCAGAAATCCGTCCGGGTCGCGTACCGTTTCCAGGAACAGCGAAATCACCCGGGTCTCCGGCTGCTCCAGGCACCAGTCCATGTAGTCCGCCGCGGTCACGGTCAATTCGTCGCCGGTGGAGACGGCAAAATTGAACCCCAGGCGGCTGCCGTTGTGGATCAGCGCAGTGAACGCCGAGCCGGATTGCGCAATGTGGCTGATGCCTCCCCGGGCAATATTCCGGGGCCTGGAAAATATGCCCGCGTAAAGGTTGTGGGCGATGTTGTAGAAACCCATGCCATTGATGCCGCAGACAGCGAGACCCGCTTTCCTGGCCATGGCCTGCATCCTTTCCCGGAGCGCGGGCATTGCGTCGTCGGCCAGGATGCCGCTGGCATAGACGGTCGCGGCGCGCGCGCCATGGGCGATCACCGCCTCCAGGGCGGATTCCAGGTGCCGGTTGCCGAGGGCGATGACGGCATGGTCCACCGTTTCGGGTAGCGAGTCCAGGGCCCTGAAACAGGGGACACCCATGATCTCGGCATGCCCCGGATTAACCGGATAAACCGGACCCTCGTAGCCGGATCGAATCACCATTTCCGACAGGATATGGCCCGGAGTGCCTGTGCGCGTGGACGCGCCAAGCAGTGCGATGCTGCACGGCTTCAGCAACGGATCGAGCCGATGCTCAGTCATCGCCGGACAGGCGCGCCTCACGCCAGGCCAGCGCCGCCTTCATGCCCTGCTCCCGCAGGATCCGGTTGAACTCGCGGCGAAGTGGCGTCGCCAGGGTTTCGATTTCGACCGACGTCTGCGCACCCTGCTCAAGGGCCCGGTACATGCCCATGGTCTCGTAGGTTCGGTTGATCGCCTGCTTGGTCATGCGGACCGAGTCGGGATCCAGCAGGGCGCACTCCCGGGCCAGGGCCATTCCGCGTTCGAGGCCGCTGCCTGGCACCACCACTTCGTTGACGATGCCATGGGACAGGGCTTCGTCCGCCGGCATCCGGTCCTGCCCGGTCAGCAGCATCTTCTTGCTGCGCTTCGGGTTGGTGTACCAGGGCAGGAGCAGGGCGACGATACTGCTGCCGAAGCGCAGCTCCGGCTCTCCGAAAAGGCACCCTTCCTCGGCCACGGTCATGTCACAGGCCAATGCCAGCTCGAAACCGCCCGCCAGCGCATATCCCTGGGTCACCGCCACCGTGGGCTTGGAAAAATGCCAGAAGCGCATGATGACCTCGAGATCGTACTCGATAGCGGCGCGCCACTCCGCTTCGGTCTGCCGGTTGGCAGCCAGTCCCGCATCCAGGTCGAAGCCGGCGCAGAAGGCGCGGCCCTCGCCGCACAGCACCAGCGCATAAACGCTGTCGTCGTTTTCCACGATGTCCAGCGCCGCCTCGATGTCCCGCAGCATTTCCGTGTTGATGGCATTCAGCTTCTCCGGCCTGTTCAGCCTGAGCGTGGCCAGGGGCGCGGCGACCTCCAGCAAGATGGTGTCGAAGTTCATCGGGGCATCAGAGGGAATCGCGGATCAATGGACAGGTGGAGCAATGGATGCCGCCGTCGTCGGGATGCACCGTATCGTACTCGATCTGGACGATTGTGACACCACGATCTTCCAAGCTCGGCAGGACCTCATTTGTCCTGTCCTGTCATGCGGGTCACGTAGCCCCCGACGACGTCGGAAGCGACCGCCTCGGGCGAGCGTTCGCCGGGGTCCCCGTATCCGCCTCCGCCCGGCAGGTGCAGGATCAGCCGCCTTCCTGCGGGCACATGCTGCCAGCCCTTGGGCCGGAACTCGGTGCCGTCGTCCAGCAGCACCCGGCCGGGCGCCCCGGCACCGCCTCCGTCCCGGCCCCGTGCGGGACTGGAAACGCGATCGAACATGGCGGAGAAATCAAACTCGTAGCCGTCCATCGGGGCGATCTCGACGACCTGGCCGAGCCCTCCCCGATACCTGCCCGCGCCGCCTGAATCGGGGCGCAATTCCTTTCGCCAGATCACGACAGGCCCGGTGTGCTCGGTCGCCTCGATGGGCATGGTCTGGACGCCCGAGGGAAACGCCGTCGCAGACAGTCCGTCGAGACCCGGGCGCGCACCCATGCCCCCGGAATTGAACATCAGTATCTCGGCCGGCCGGCCCGCGCCTCCGGCAACCGGCCGCGCGGAGATGTGAATGTTCCACAAGGCCGCCGCGCCCTCCGCCAGGATCTTGCCCGGCAACGCCTTGGCCAGCGCGCCCAGCACCAGATCCGGTATCAGGTGGCCGATGACATGACGCAGGGACACGGGGGCCGGACGTGCCGCATTCAGGATGTTGGGCGGCGACGAAATCGAAAACGCCGCCAGAGACACCGAATTGTTGGGGATGTCCGGCGCGACCGCGCACTTGACGGCGTAACAGGCGTAGGCCTTGGTGTAGATCACCGGGACGTTGATGCCCCACCGGCTGATGGCCGAGGAACCGTCGAAATCCATGTGCACGCCGCTTTCATCAATGGCCACCTCGACCGCCAGCCTGACGGGTTCGTCGTATCCGTCCGACGTCAGTTCATTCGACCAGCTGCCCTTCGGCAATGCCCCAATGCGGTCCATGACTGCGCCATGTGTTCGGGAGAAGATGAATTCGGCCAATTCATCCAGGGCGTCGAGGCCGGCGCCATCGAGCATTTCCATGAGCCGCCGGTGCCCCGTATCGTTGCAGGACGCGATCGAGTGAAAGTCCCCGACGACCAGATCGGGCTCGCGCACATTGGCGCGCACGAGGCGGAGCAGATCCCGATTGACCTCGCCCCTGTCGGCGAATTTCATTATCGGAATCTGCAGGCCTTCCTCGTATACCGATTTTCCGTCGGCCCCGAATCCCCTGCCGCCGATATCCACCACGTGGGCGGTCGACGAGAAAAAGGCGACAAGCTTCCCGCTCCTGAACGAAGGCGTGACCATGGTGATGTCGTGCAAGTGCCCGGTTCCCTTCCAGGGGTCGTTGGTCACGTAGGTATCGCCCTCGCGCATGTTCTCCAAGGCGATTTCGCCGATGAAGTGGGAAACCGCCTCGGCCATGGTGTTGACATGGCCGGGCGTCCCGGTGACCGCCTGCGCAAGCATCCGCCCGTTGCGGTCGAAAATTCCGGCCGACAGGTCTCCCGCCTCGCGGACCGACGTCGAAAAGGCGGTGCGAAGCAGCGTCATGGCCTGCTCCTCGACCACCGAGATCAGGCGGTCCCACATGATCTGCATGCGGATGGCGTCAACGCGGGACACGCCGGGCCTCCTTCCTGATTGCGAGGATGGCCCCGTCGTCCTGGACCACCGCGTCGAAGGCCGAAGTCACCACCGTCGACGTCTCTGTCTCGACGATGATTGCGGGGCCGGTCACGCGGTCGCCGCAAGACAGGGCGCCGCGCTCGACAACGCCGACCCGCCGCTCGATGCCCTCGTCGGGGTCGAAAACAGTGCGGGAATCCCGAATCCGGACCGGCCTGCCCCGGGTGTCGAGGCTCAGGGTCGCTCCCGCCGGGCGAATGTCCTGAACCTTGACCGACCAGGTCACCAGTTCGATTTCCGCGCCGTCAATGGCGCGGCCGAAGAAGTCCGCATAGGTGTCGCGAAAGTCGGCCGCGATCCGGTCCCGGTCTTCGGCTGAAAATGCCCGATCCGCCATCGGCACCGGAATCTCCCATCCCTGCCCCGCATAGCGCATGAAGGCGGTCACCTCGCAGCGCAACTCGCCGTCGGTGCCGGAGCGCACGAAGTTCTCGGCCGTGCTCCTCAGGCTGTCGAGCAGCCGATTGAGCGCCTCGGGATCGAAACGCGACAATTTCATGATCTGGGACGCGACCGCCTCGTAGCCGAACGGGGCCTTGAGAAAACCGATGGCCGAGCCGACCCCCGCGCCCCGGGGCACGAGAAAACGGTCGATGCCGAGCTTCTCGCACAGCCGCGCGGCATGAAGCGGAGCGGCGCCGCCGAACGCGATCATCACGTTGCCGGAGATGTCCTTGCCGTTTTCGACCGCGTGAACCCGGGCGGCATTGGCCATGTTCTCGTCGACCACTTCACAGATCCCGAATGCCGCGGCCCACGGTTCGAGCCCGAGCTTTCCCGCGACCTCTGCGCCAATGGCGCGCCTTGCGCTGTCGGGCGAGAGCGCGATCTTGCCGCCGGCAAAGTTCCCCGGATCAAGCTTGCCCAGAATCAGGTCGGCATCGGTGACGGTCGGCCGGTCGCCGCCTCGCCGGTAGCAGGCCGGACCCGGCTCGGACGAGGACGACTCCGGTCCGGCCTGGATCCGGTCCATCGCATCGACCCAGGCGATGGAACCGCCTCCGGCGCCGATCTCGATCATCTCGATGACCGGAACCGACACCGGCATTCCGGACCCCTTGCAGAACCGGTAGGTCCGCGCGACCTCGAAGGACCGGGCCGTCCGGGGCCGGAACCCCTCGATCAGGCAGATTTTCGCGGTCGTTCCGCCCATGTCGTACGACAGGACACGGTCCAGACTGAAGCGGCGGGAGATGTCCGCGGCAAATATCGCTCCGCCTGCGGGCCCGGACTCCACCAGCCGAACCGGATACTCGGCCGCCGTCTCCAGAGAGATAAGACCGCCTCCGGAATGGATCATGAATACCGGGCAGACGGCGCCGGCTTTTGCCAGTCGTTCCCGCAGCCTCAGGAGATATCCGGACATCCGGGGACGCACGTAGGCGTTGACGCACACCGTGTTGAAGCGCTCGTACTCGCGCATTTGCGGCGAGACCTCGGACGAGATGGAGATCGGCAGCGACAGCCTGCCTGCGAGAATTTCCCGCGCCCTCTTCTCATGACCGGCATTCAGGTAGGAATGGATGAATCCGATCGCGACCGAACCGAAATCCTGCCCGGCGATCTGATTCGCGATTCGATCGAGCGCGGTTTCGTCGAGAGGCTGCAGCACCTCTCCCCGGGCGCTGATCCGGCCCTTTACCGCAAACCGGTCCTCGCGCGGGACCAGGGGCGCCGGCAGGACAAGGTCGAGATCGTACTGCTCGAACCGGCTTTCCGTTCTCATCTCGATCACGTCACGGAACCCCTCGGTCGTGATCAGCGCGACACGCGAGCCGCGGCGTTCGATAAGCGCATTGGTGGCGAGAGTCGTCCCGTGGATGATCAGCTTGATTTCCGCCGGCCGGATGCCGGCATCGGCGGTCACGAGTTCGATTCCGTCGAGAATCGCCTGCTCCGGCGCATCGTGGCTGGTGAGCACCTTGGTCGAGTAGGGGGTTCCGCACACGTCCAGGACCACATCGGTGAACGTGCCTCCGATATCCGCGCCCAGACGAATGCCTTGCCCGGTTTCCATCTATCAGCCGTCGCGCTCCATCGCGGCAATCCTCCCGCCTCCCGGCGTGTTCCAGGCGTCCTGCCATGCATTGAACTGCGACGGCCTGATCCGGTAGCGCGCGAAGTTGCCCTCGTGGAGTCCCAGAATCTCGTTTTCAACGACTTCCCTGAACGGGTCCCGCTCATCGGCCTCGACGTTGTCTCCGGCCCAGGCAGCGATGCGCAAGAAGGCCGCTTTCCTGCCGAGCCGCTCGAGCACGATGATCCGGACCACCTCGCGCAAGGCTTCGCGATGCTTCAGGCGAAACGGATCCGGCTCGCCAAGCGATTGCCTGACCGCCGCGTAACGCGACGCGGAGCGCTCGTAAGCCCAGATGAAAACGTCCTTGAGCAAATCGATCCGTCTCAGTTCATACACGCCGAGCATCGCTTCCGTGTAGTCCGTGACCGGAACGTCCGCGAATGAGAGCGGCATCAGGTCCGCCTTGATCAGGGGTATGTTTGCGGCGAGACGCGAGACGCGCTTGTTCACGTCATCGAACGGTTGCAGATACGGCAGCTGCACCATTGCGAACAACGCCTGTTCGAGCGGGTTTTCGATGGCCCTGGCGGTGTCGAGAACCTGATCGAAGCACTCTTCAATGAGTTGGGGCACTCCAAGCGGGTGAAACACCGATTTTCCGATGCCGACCTCGATCCGGCGCAGGCGGCCCGGCGCTTCCGGATCGGCCAGAAGATTGTTTGCCAGCAGGGCGTGCAGGTTCAGGATCGTGTGCCGATTGAACCCGGCCTCTTCCGTCGAATCGACGAGAAATTCGATTGCATCCTTGTGATTCAGGATCATTTGCGCTTCGAGCCGCTCTTTGCCTTCCGGCATTTCGCCGAAGGCAATCAGCCGCCTTGTATCGAGCAGCGAATAGGTGTTTCCCTCCAGGCGGCTGGAGTTCCATGACAGATCGACAAGCAGCCGGTTCAGTATCTGCTTCGCATAGGTTCCGGAGGGAGACTTCCCGTAAGCCGGGGCTCCGACATCCTGCAAGTGCGCGCACTCCTTCGCTGACAGGTAGGCGGTATCATTGGGCCTGTAGGCATCAAGAAATGTGCGCTCATAACCGACAGGGGTTCGGGCGCGGAGAGGCTTGCGAAGGTGTTTCCGGATTTTCGCCGCCTGCCCTGAGAGCGGCACTTCGCCAGCCGGCCTCTCGTCGGATTTTTCGGAAGCCTCGATCCGGGGTGTGGCGGCGGCAGGCGGCAGATACTTCGCCCAGCGCCTCTCCCCCTTCTTGACAAGGCGACCTTCGTCAACAAGATGCCTGAGGCGATATTGAAGCGTACGGCGGGCCACCTTCTCTTCCAGCTCGTCATGGATGTCCTGGATGGCGATGCCCTCGGGATGGGCGGACACCGCTGCCTCGATGGCCTTCAGCTTCTGCTCGGGGATGGGCTTTGCCATGTCTCCCTATCTTGCGCATAGACGATATGCGCAATTAAACCACAACTATGCGCAACTATCAATCCTATGCGCAACCAATGTTGCGCATAAGGCCAATGCACGGATTTGCGAACACGGCGCTTCAGAAAAATGCCGCAGGGTCTATGCGGGACATGTCGTGACCGCGAACCGGCATGGTGCCGCGCGGGTCGATGACGCGCTGAAACCGGATTACCGACAGTGCTTCATTCGAAAAAGTTGGCATGAGTCTCCTATCGCAGTCATAATTGGCCCCGATCATCCTGTCCACCGATCGATGCCGGCGAACCCAGGTTTCCCGGACAAGGCGCTCGTGAGGGCGTGCAGCAGCGGATCTTCGGTCAAGCGGAAAATCCCGGCTTCGGTCGTCCTGACGGGATTGATTTCGCGCCCGGTTGGCCACTGTCAGGGAGCCGAGCGACAACATCAATCCATGTATTACCGGCGAAAACTCATTCTGGCATTGCTCGAGGCGCTTGATCGCGATGTTTCCAGGATCGCATTTCAAAAACACCTGTTTTTCGTCGGCATTGAACAAGAACGGCCTCTCTACGATTTTGTCCCGTACCGGCATGGTTGTTTCTCATTCCAGGCACAGGCAGACAAGAAGACCCTGACCAAACATGGCTTCATTCACAACCGGGATTTCTGGAGGCTCAGCGCAGAGGAGAATTTCATCAACCGTCTCAGGCAAGGGGACAAAGAGGCGATTCTGCGAGTGGTCGAACAGGTTGGAACACTTTCCGATCAGGAATTGATTCGACATGTCTGTCGTGAATATCCGTACTATGCCATCAATCTTGAAAACCTTGACGATGTCTTGAGCAAGGGCGAACAGATTCGTGTCCAGACGATTCGCCCGGCTGCTCTTTTTTCAACCGGCCTGTTTACAATCGGCTATGAGGGGTTGTCCCAGGAACGATACCTCAATCGGCTGATTCAACAAGACGTCAAGGTGTTGTGCGATGTACGACGCAACCCGTTCAGCATGAAATTCGGATTTCGCAAACATCAGCTTCAACATGCCACGGAGGGGGTGGGAATTCACTATGCGCATATCCCTGAGCTGGGAATCGAATCAGGCAAGAGACGCGATCTTGATACAGAGGAAAAATACCGGGCGCTGCTCAGGGAATATACCGGAACGACACTGGTCCAAAGCCACGATGCGCTTCTGAAAATACAGGAACTGATCGAAAAATACTCACGCGTGGCGTTGACCTGTTTCGAAGCCGATCATCATCACTGTCACCGCCATTGCGTGGCGGAAGCGCTGATTCGGCGTAGCGATTCCCGATATTCCGTGACTCATCTTTAAAGATCAACCCGGGAACGCGTACTCATCACCGTTACCGCATACCCGTTGCCTTCATGTTCCCATGATGGGCCGGTATATGCCGCAAGCGCCCGGGAGTGTCGGATGTTATACGGCCGGGTGGCCTGCCGTACGCCACGGTCAAGAGTCGCGACATCGACCCGATCCGGAAAAATACAGCCGCCTCACACGCCGGACGAGCCGTCATAGTTCCCCCTGACCCGCTCCTTCCGGGGATCGAAATGGGGGTACGGCACAATTCGGGCGGGAATCCGCTTCTGGTGGCCATCGAGCTTGCCGACCTCGACCTCGTTCCCGACATCGGAGTGAACGGCCTTGATCCGGCAAAGCGCGATGTTCTTTCTCAGGATCGGGGAGATCGTGGCGCTGGTGATGGCGCCCACCTGCTCGCGCCCGATGAATACGCCGTCACCCTGCCCGCCGGGCTCTTCGCCGTTCAGTTCCAGCCCGACCAGCTTTTGAAGCGGGTTCGTCTTGCGCCGGACCAGTTCGTCACGGCCGATAAAATCGTCCTGCTTGGTTTTCAGGGGGACCGTGAATCCGATTCCGGCTTCGAACGGATCGGTCTGGTCGCAGAACTCCTGGCCCGCAAAAACCAGGCCCGCCTCGATTCTCAGGATGTCCAGGGCTTCGAGGCCCAACGGAACGATGCCGAATTCCTCGCCCGCCTCCCAGATCGCGTCCCACACGATTTCCGAATCCCGGGGGTGGCAAAAGATTTCGTAGCCCCGCTCTCCCGTGTAGCCGGTCCGGGAGCAGATTATCGGCACGCCGTCCGGACCGCCGATCCGGGCGATCGAAAACCGGAACCACCCGAGTTCGGCGACATCCGCCTGATCCGGCCGGGTCCACACGCATTTCTTCAGGACATCCAGGCTGCGGGGGCCCTGCACCTGGAGGTTGTGCAACTGGGACGTCGAATCCTTGACCCAGGCTTTCAGCCGCAGGCGTTCGGCCTGTTCCCTGAGCCACAATCCCGACGTGTCGTTGCCCCCGATCCAGCGGAAGTTGTGCTGCGCGAGCCTGAACACCGTGCCGTCATCGATCATGCCTCCGGATTCGTAGCACATCGCGGTGTACACCACATGCCCGGCACCGAGCCGGCGCACATCCCGGGTGACGCAGTGCTGGAGCAGGAGCTCGGAATCCGGCCCGGTCACCTCGTACTTCCTGAGCGGGGACAGGTCGGTCACGATCACCTTTTCCCGGCATGCCCAGTATTCCGCGATGGCGCCGTGGTTGTTGAAGCTGTTCGCCAGCCAGTAGCCGTTGTATTCGGCAAAGTTCCTGGTCAGGCTCGAGGTTCTCGGATGAAAGCTGGTTTCTCTGGTCATTTCGGGTTCTGCGTCAGTGGTCTTGCGGTAGGCGACGGCGCGCCTGAACAGGTTCTGCCTGTCGTAAATCCTGACATGGATGTCGGTCGGAACCCAGGCGTTGGCCGGGTCGATGTCGCACGGACAGGACGACGACACGCAGACCAGGTCGGTCATGGCGCGCATCAGGACGTAGTCGCCCGGCCGGGACCACGGATCGTCGAACGTGAACGTGTATGCGTCGTCGAAAAAGGTGTTGAAGAACAGGTTCATGGCCTGCCATCCCTTGCGGGGCTCGATCGGATACGGCGCCAGCGCCCGGTTGAAGTTGTCCGAACAGTTGACGTGCCCGGGATATCCCGCCTCGTCGTAGTACTTGCTCGTGCAGGCAACCCCGAAGCTGTCATGCCGGCCGCAGGTGTCCTGGACGACCTCGACCAGCGGATTGAAGTCGATGTCGTAGAACTTGGAGAAGAGCCCGGGGACCGGGTAGGCGCTGCCCATGAGCGAACGGGTGGTTGTCGCGCTCAGGTTCCGGGTCCTGCCCTGATCGAGCGCCCGCTTGTCGAAGCACTGGAAATCCGAACACTGGCGCCCGTCCACATCGATGATCTGGATGAAGTCCCCTTCCCTGACTTCGTACGCCCTGGCGGTCGCGGCGTCGATGTGGACGCTATCGAGTTCGTCGGCGAGCGGGTCGGGCAGGTCGCTCCCGACATGCAGGCCGGGATTCGCCCGCTCGATGAAGACGACAAGATCGGTCGGTGGGCGGCCGGAATCGACCTCCATCGGAGACCCGGGAGCGCAAAACAGGCCGATGAGCTCGTCCTGGCTGACCAGGCTGGCCGAATGGTTGGCCGGCGTTTCCCCTTCCATCAGCACGCCGGCCGGAGACGCCGCCAGATCGACGGAGAACAGCTTGAGCTTCTCCCTGATGCGCCTCGCCCCCGCAGACGGGGAATCGAGCATGCGCGCGATGGTCGCGCCCGTCGTGTCGGCCGTGATTCCAAGTGCCTCGGTCCTGGCCTCTCCCTTGCTGTCGAAGGCGAGCACGTGGGCGGGCTGGAGCCCTTGCGGATCCACGATTTCGATCCGGTCTCCCGGCATCAGGGGCACGGCGACGATTCCCCCGGCCCGAAGCGGATGGCGCTCCCGGCCGATCCAGTCCTGCCCGAGACCCGGTTCGCGCAGACGAACGATCGATGACAAATTCATGTTCATTTCAAAATACGCCGCCGGGTGTACGAAGCGGCCGAAAACCGACACACGGGCAGACCGTCCGGCCTCCCCACCGCAAAAGGGATTTCGGCCGGAACCTCC
>VYGS01000113.1 GCA_009841725.1 Gammaproteobacteria bacterium | reverse complement strand
GTTGCGCACCGGGCACGACCATCTCGGAGGCGATCGGTCGATCGGGAATCTTGTCCGAATTTCCCGAACTTCGCCGCAGGAACTATGAAGTCGGCGTGCATGGCCGAAAGCAGGATTTCGGATTCAGGCTGTCTGACCGCGACCGGGTCGAGATCTACAGGCCGCTTGAGGTCACACCGACCGAGGCAAGAAGACTGAGGGCGATGGCGCGAAATGTACGCTGAGACGGATTCACAGGGGTAATTGCATTGGAAAGCCGTATCTGGTATAAAGCGCCCCCGGTTTCGATAGCGTAAACAATTTTGCCGATCCGCATGTGTAGACGGTCGAGGTGAAGCGGCATGACAAGCAGGAAAAAACCCGAAAGACTGATTCACGGCATCAAGCCCTACAAGCCGAAACGTGGAGAAGAATACATGGGAGAGCCGCAGCTCGCCCATTTTGAGGCGATCCTGAAAGCCTGGATGTTCGAGTTGACCGACGAGACGTCGAGAACGGTTCATCACATTCAGGACGAGACGGCGAACCATCCGGATCCGGCAGATCGGGCCAGTCTGGAAACCGACATGACGCTGGAGTTGAGGGGGCGTGACCGTGACCGGAAGCTGATCAAGAAAATCGAGGATGCGATCACCCTGATCAGGACCGGTGACTTCGGGTATTGTGAAAACTGCGGAGAAGAGATCGGGCTGCGGCGCCTTGAGGCACGGCCCACCGCGAGTCTGTGTATCGATTGCAAGACCGTCGCCGAAATCCGGGAGAAGCAACTCTCGTGAAACAGGCCGGACGTGCCGTCCGGTGATTTCAGTGAATCCGCGTGCAGGATCCCGCAGGGGTCTTCCCCATATCAATCGAGCCGGTTCCGGCAATCTCGATATTGCGGCCGAAGCGCGGCATCCGGCTGCCAGGATTCAGATTGCGTCTCGCCGGTATCGCTCTGAAAAACGGTTGGGGAAGCGTCTCTCCTCGGAGTAGGGAAAGATGTGGCGCTGCTCCTTGTTCAGGATGCTCTGCTGGATTTTTTTCCAGTAGGCCGGCTCCAGCAGGTCGGCATGGTGGCGGAGAAAGCTTTGCCGGACCTTGGGGTGGTTCATGACGAAACGCTCGAACTGTTCGGGAAAGAAGTCGCTCTCGCTGGTTTCATACCAGATTTGGGCTGAAAGTTCCTCTTCTTCGAACCGGGCCTGGGGAATGGATCGGATCCGAACTTCGGTTATGGGCCTGATTTCATCGTAATCGTAAAATATCACCCGGCCATGGCGGGTGACTCCAAAGTTCTTGAGCAGCATGTCGCCCGGAAAGATGTTGGCGGCGATGATGTCCTTGATCGCGTTCCCGTAGCTTCGGACAGCCCGCTCGAAGCCTTCTCCCCTGGCGGTCTCGAGGTAGATATTCAGGGGGACGAGCCTCCTTTCGATGTACAGATGCCGGATGACCACGTATTCCCCGTCGATGGTCAGGCTGGAAGACACCGTTTGCTTCAACTCGTCGAGCAGCTCGTCCGAGAAGCGTTCGACGGGAAAGGCGACATGTGAAAATTCCAGGGTATCCGCCATGCGGCCGACACGGTCATGGGTCTTGACCATCTGGTATTTCTGCTTGACGGTGGCCCGGTCCATGTTTTTTTGCGGTGGAAATGAATCGTTGATGACCTTGAAAACAAACGGATACGAAGGCAGGGTAAACACGGTCATGACCATGCCCTTGATGCCCGGAGCGATGATCAACTTGTCGCTTGAGTGCTGAAGATGGTGAAGGAATTCGCGATAGAACAGGGTCTTGCCCTGCTTCTGAAACCCGATCGAGGTGTAGATGTCGGCACGGCTTCGGGTGGGAAGCATCTTTTCCAGAAAATTGACCAGTGCTGACGGAACCTCGGTGCTGACCATGAAATAGGAGCGGGTAAAGCTGAATATCAGGGCAAGGTCGTGGCTGTCGGTCAGGATGGTGTCGACATACAACTCCAGCGAGTCGTTCAGGAGAAGCGGGATCACGAATGGAATCGGAGACTGGTTGACCACAGCGCGACCGACGATGTATGCAGCTTTATTCCTGTAAAAGAGAGAAGATACGATATCAAAATGCAAATATGGCAATGATCTGGAATTTATCTTGATCAAAGGAGATATTATCTCTTTTATCAGATCAGTATCGCGTTCAATGTCTTCCCATTCATTGCGCAATCCGAACGAATTCAGGATATTGCGGAAGCAGGCTCGCAGGCCGGATTCGTTGGGATACCATGCCGTATAGGTGGGATTCTCCATGTCCAGGAAGTCCACCGCGGTTCCCGGTTTGACGAAGATGTGCCGGTTGTTGAAGTATTCCCGGTCGAACAGTCGGCAAAATACCGAATTGTAGAAGCTCTCGGCCAGTTCGGGCTGCTTGTGGTCGTACAGTTTCCACATGTACTGGCGCTTGATGTCCTGCCAGAGTGTCTGGTCGATCGCGGCAAGGTCGATCCGCTCTTCGATGTACCGTACTGTTTCCGATACGCGATCATCGTAAAAGAAAATCCGGCTCGTTTGCGCCAGGGCCTCGCCGTCCCAGTCGGCCGTTTCGAACCGATGCTGCGCCTGCCGGGTAATTTCCTGGAAACGGGTGAAATGCCGACTGAATCCGTAAAGGATCGATTCGGAAACACGATCGACCAGTTCTTCACGCATGGAGGGAATGTTCTTGTCGTGCTGCTGCCGTGGATGAGAGGGGCATTGCTCTCCCGCCGCCCTGCCGGATTCCGCCCGGCTGGACCAGGTGTTTTTCTACTGACATTTCTCCAATGCCTGGTCGATATCCCAGATGATGTCGTCGATCGATTCGATGCCGACTGAAATCCGGATCATGTCAGGCGTGATTCTAGCCGCCATTTGTTCCTGCTCGTTGAGCTGGCGGTGAGTGGTCGATGCCGGATGGATGACCAGGGTCTTGGCGTCGCCGATATTGGCGAGGTGGCTCAGGAACCTGACATTTTCGATAAATCGGGCCCCGGCAGCCTGGCCGCCACGGATGCCGAACGTGAAGACCGCTCCGGCGCCTTTGGGCAGGTATTTCTTTGCCAGGGCATGGTAGGGACTGTCGGAATCGCCGGCATACCTGACCCAGGTCACCAGATCGTGCTGCTTGAGATGCTCGACCAGACGGACCGCATTGGAGACATGCCGGTCCATCCGGACCGGGAGCGTTTCAAGCCCCTGGAGCATCATGAAGGCGTTGAACGGGCTCAGTGTCGGACCCAGGGTGCGAAGGGTTTCGCAACGGGCCTTCATCGTATAGCCGAAATCTCCGAATGTTTCCCAGAAACGGATCCCGTGATAGCCTTCCGACGGATTGGTCATGTCCGGGAAGTTGCCGTTTCCCCAATCGAATTTTCCGGATTCGACCACAATCCCGCCCATCGATGTGCCGTGTCCGCAGATGAATTTCGTGGCCGAATGAACAACGAGGTCCGCTCCGAATTCTATCGGTCGGCACAGGTACGGGGACGCAATCGTGTTGTCGATCACGAGCGGTATGCCGTGTTCTGCGGCAATACCGGCAATCGGCTCGACATCGAGCACGTTGTTGTTGGGATTGCCGACGATCTCGCCGTACAGGGCCCGGGTCCGGGAAGTGATCGCCTTGCGATAGTTTTCGGGATCGTCGGAATCGACGAAGACCGCCTTGATTCCCATGCGCTTGAATGTCATGGCGAACTGGGTCACGGTACCGCCATACAGCGTGCTGGCCGAGACGATTTCGTCACCCTCCTTGAGAATCGTCAGCAGCGCGGTCATCTGGGCCGCCATGCCGGTGCTGGCGGCCACGGCGGCCCGTCCGCCTTCAAGCGCCGCCATCCGCTCCTCGAACATGGCGGTGGTCGGGTTCATCAGGCGGGTGTAGATGTTGCCGAATGTCTGCAGGTTGAACAGGCTGGCCGCATGGTCGGTGTCGTCAAACAGGTACGATGCGGTCTGGTAAATCGGGGTTGCCCGCGCCCCGGTCGCGGGATCGGGAAGGGTGCCGGCGTGCAGACACAGGGTCTCGAAGTCGAATTCGTGTTCGCTCATGGCGGATTCTCAGTTGGCGATTGTCTTGTTTCGGGTGGAGGAGATGATGCCGGTGTTGACTCCCACGAAGTTGAGTCCGCCAAAGATGCGGCTGTGCTCAATCTTCATGCACCGGTCCTCGACATAATCCATGCCGGCCTCCCGGGCAATGCGCTCGGCTTCGGAATTCGTGATGCCCAACTGTAGCCACAGGACCCTTGCACCGATGCTTACGGCCTGTCGGGCGTATTCGGGAGTCGTCTCCGCTTTCTGGAACAGGTCCACCACGTCGATCTTGTCGGGGATTGACGCAAGATCGGGGTAGCAGGTTTCCCCGAGAACTTCCTTATAATTCGGATTGACCGGGATCACCCGATAGCCATGGTCGACGAGATACTTCGCGGCGAAAAAGCTGGGTCGGTACCAATTCGCGGAAAGTCCAACCATGGCCACGGTACGGTTTTCAAGAAAAATTCTTCGGATTTCATTCGTATCGGCCATAATGTCAGGTACGGATTGTCGTATAACAATTATCTAATGCAAACAGAACGATTTGACCACATCTGATTTAGCGATTCCATGAACGACAGCAGCCCCTATCTCTCCAACTTGGACAAGTGTGAAGCAAACTATACTCCGCTTACGCCGGTTTCCCTGCTCAACCGGACCGCCCGGACCTTTCCGGAATACCCCGCCGTGATAGACGGCGATGTCAGGAAGACCTGGGGTGAGGTCGCGCAGCGGGCGCGGAAGCTGGCCTCGGCACTGATTGGGCTCGGCGTGGGCGGGAATCAGACCGTATCCGTCATGGCCCCGAACTCTCTGTCGATTCTCGAGTTCCATTTCGGGGTTCCGATGTCCGGTGGAGTGCTGAACACGATCAATACCCGGCTGGGTGTTACGGAAATCGCATACATCCTGAACCACGCCCGCTCCCGGGTCTTTATTGTCGATTCGGAGTTCGCCTCGCCGGCCGCACAGGCACTGTCCATGATCGATCGGGAGATAACGGTGATCGAGGTTCCCGTCCCGGGTATCGGGATGTCCCTGGATGGCGCATTGAACTACGAGGAATTCCTGGCGGCGGGGGATGAGCATGCCGAAGTTAGGGAACTGCCGGATGACGAGTGGGATGCGATCTCCCTCAACTACACATCCGGCACCACGGGCAATCCCAAGGGTGTGGTCTATCACTACCGGGGCGCCTATCTCAATGCCCTCAGCAATATCGTGGGATGGGAAATGCCGCATCATTCCGTCTATCTTTGGACATTGCCGATGTTCCATTGCAACGGATGGTGTTTCCCGTGGACCCTGGCGGCCGTGGCGGGCGTGAACGTCTGCCTTCGGCAGGTGAGTCCGAAGAACATCTACGACGCGATCGCCGATCACAAGGTAACGCACTTCTGCGGGGCTCCCGTGGTAATGGGAATGGTCATCAATGCGACGCAGGAGGAGCGAAGGCCTTTCCGCCACAAGGTCAACATGATGACGGCGGCCGCACCTCCGCCCTCGGCGGTGCTCGAAGCGATGGAGTCGGAAGGATTCGCCGTGACGCATGTGTACGGCCTGACCGAGACTTACGGACCGGCAGTGATGTGCGCATGGAAGCAGGAGTGGGACGAGCTGGACAGCCAGGCGAAGGCTGACAGGAAATCCCGGCAGGGCGTGCCTTACCATGTCCTTGAAGGACTGGACATCATGAATCCCGATACCATGGAACCGGTCGAAGGCAACGGGCAGTCTCTGGGCGAAGCCATGTTTCGGGGCAACATCGTCATGAAAGGCTATCTGGACAATCCGCAGGCCACAGAGGCCGCCTTTGCCGGCGGATGGTTCCATTCGGGCGATCTCGGCGTGATGCACGAGGACGAATACATCCAGCTCAAGGATCGCTCGAAGGACATCATCATTTCCGGCGGAGAAAACATTTCCTCGATCGAGGTCGAGAACTGCCTGTATGCTCATCCGGACGTGCTCGCCGCTGCGGTGGTCGCGTGTCCCGACGAGAAGTGGGGCGAGACGCCCTGCGCATTCGTCGAGCGCGCCCCCGGCTCCGGTGTGAGCGAGCGCGAGCTCATCGACTTCTGCAAGAGCCGCATCGCCCGATACAAGGCGCCAAAGCTCGTGATCTTCCAGGAGCTTCCCAAGACCTCCACGGGGAAGATCCAGAAATTCAAGCTGAGAGAGAAGGCGAAGTCCCTGTAGCGGACCGTGGGCCGGGTGACGCCCCGACATGGCAATGCCAGTCTGGATCAAGGCATTCAAGTGGACAGCCGGACAATGAAAGGCCCGAGCGACGTTCGCCTGTCCGGCATCCTGCTGGCCTTGACCGCTGCTATGGCCTACGGAGCCGTCACCACCCAGGCCAAGATCGTCTATACGGCGGGCGGCAATGCCCTGACGCTGATGTTCTGGCGCTACCTCGTGGCCTCGGTCGTGATCGCGAGCGTGCTCAAACTGGCCCGGCAGCCTCTTGGGCCGAAATCGGGAATCACCTTGCGGATCGTGTTGATATCCGTTGTCTTTTCGGGCTCGATGATCAGCTACCTGAAGTCGGTGGAAACCATCTCCGTCAGTCTGGCGGTGCTGCTTCTCTACATCTTCCCGATTCTGGTGATGCTCACGGCTCTGGTCACGGGCCGGATGCGTCCATCCATCATCAGTATTGGCGCTTTTTTCATGGCGTTTCTCGGAATCGGACTCTTGTTGGGAGGCGATGATCTCGAAGGCGGATTGACAGGCATCTTGTTTGCTGTCCTGGCAGCCTGCGGATTCGCCTACACCTTCCTGAAGGGCAGCGATCTCGCCCCGGGAACAGGATCCCTTGTCCTGTCTCTGTGGGTCAATCTGGCGGGGCTGTGTCTGGTTGTTCCCATGGTGTACGGCGAATTCGCCATGCCGGACGGACAGATCGCACTGCTGTGCCTGGTCGGGGCCACGCTCAGCTATATCGTCGCGGTCCTGGCTCATTTCGCGACGCTCGCCAGGCTTTCGGCAGCACGGGCGGCATTTATCTTCAATCTGGAGCCGGTCGTTTCGCTGTTGCTGGCCATGCTCGTGCTGTCAGAATCCCTGGGCACAGTGCAATGGATGGGAGTTGGCCTGATACTGGCCCTTTTGCCCCTGTTCAATATCCTGTACAAGCCGCTGGACGGCAAGCCCCATGCCCCCTGACCCAGGCCGCAGTGAAATCGATCAACACCGGTTTCTGGTTGACTGCTGGTGGGCCGGTGTCGAGAGCGTCAAGGGCAGGATCGCGGCTCACGGGGCATTGTCGCAATATGGCCCCCGGAAAATTGACCGCCTTCTCGCAGTCGGCAAGGCCGCGTCTTCGATGTGCATCGGAGCGGTCCCCCATCTGGGACCGGAAACAAAATGTCTGATGATCACCAAGTATGGGCATGTCGACCGTCGACTTCTCGGGGACCGGCGTTTCGAAATCATCGAGTCGGCCCACCCGGTTCCCGATAAGAAGAGCCTTGTCGCCGGAGCCAGGGCCATCGATTTCGTCGAATCGGTTTCTCCGGACCATTCCCTGGTCTTGCTGGTTTCAGGTGGTGCCTCTGCCTTGGTCGAGGTGCTGCCGGAAGGATTGGGACTGGAGTTTCTGAGCCGTCTCACCGATACAATGCTCGCGAGCGGATTCGACATCGGACGGATCAACGCGGTGAGAACCCGGATTTCCCGAATCAAGGGCGGCAAGCTGCTGGCCCGGTGCCGGAGCAGGTCGATTCACGCATTCCTGATTTCGGATGTTGCGTCCGACGATCCCGGGGTGATCGGTTCCGGGGTCGGCTCCAGCGCACCCGCGGCCCGGGATGACACGGCCATTCCCGATAAGATCGAATCGATGCTCGCCGATGCCGGGCTGACGGCCCGGGGTGACGATCCGGCCCCCCTGTCGAGAAGCTATACCGGACGGATCATTGCCTCCAATACGGTTGCCCGTGCTGCCAGCGAAAGATTTGCCCGCAGCGCCGGGCTTGACATCGTATTGAACGAGGAATCCTTGCATGGCGATATCCATGATGTCGTCCGGCGTGTTTCCGGATCGATTTTGAACGGCCCTCCCGGGGTGTATATCTTCGGCGGCGAACCAACCGTGGTGCTGCCCCCGGATCCGGGAAAGGGAGGACGGATGCAGCATCTTGCGCTGGAGATGGCCAGATGCATACGCGGGCGGAATGATATCGGGCTGATTGCGGCAGGAACCGATGGCACCGACGGCCCGACCGACGCGGCCGGGGGTATTGTTGACGGCTCGCTCTTCGGTCGTCGCGCAGACGGGAACGCGGCCCTCGGTGCCGCGGATTCGGGCACCTTTCTTCGACAGGCGGACGGCCTGTTCGTGACCGGC
The DNA here is from genome assembly GCA_009841725.1 of Gammaproteobacteria bacterium. Taxonomy (GTDB): domain Bacteria; phylum Pseudomonadota; class Gammaproteobacteria; order Arenicellales; family Poriferihabitantaceae; genus Poriferihabitans. The sequence goes on along the minus strand of VYGS01000113.1, from coordinate 3,495 downwards.
CCGACCGGAACCAATGTGATGGATCTTGTGATAGCCTTGAAACGGACGGTTCCTTGAGCGGGCTCAAATGAATACATCGAGAGTGATTCACATTGTGGGATGCCATGCGGAAGGAGAGCCCGGCAATGTGATCGTGGGGGGAGTCAGGCCGCCGCCGGGAAATACGCTGTGGGAGCAGTCGCGATTCATCGCCAGTGACGGCACCTTGAGAAATTTCGTTCTCAATGAACCCCGGGGAGGCGTATATGGCCATGCCAACCTGCTGGTTCCCCCGGCCAGCCCCGGTGCCGATGCGGGATGGATCGTCATGGAACCGGAGGATACCCCTCCGATGTCGGGCTCCAATGCGATGTGCGTGGCGGCCGTTCTGGTCGAAACCGGGATCATCGAAAAGGAAGAGCCGTTCACGGATCTTGTCATCGAGGCTCCGGCAGGCCCGGTCGGAGCGAGGGTTCGGTGTCGCCCGGGCGAGGCGTCACGGGTCACGGTCACCAATGTTCCGTCGTTTGCCGATCGGCTGGATGTGCCGCTTGAAGTCGAGGGGATCGGAACATTGAGAGTGGACACCGCCTACGGGGGCGACAGTTTCGTGATCGTGAATCCGTCGGACCTCGGGCTGGGGATCGTTCCCGACCAGGCCAGGGACCTGGTTGAGGTCGGCAAGGACGTCCACAAGGCGGCCAACGAGCAGATCGGATTCGTCCACCCCGAGAATCCGCAATGGTCCCACATTTCCTTCACGCAGTTTGCCGATCCGGTCACTTACGAGAATGGCACGGCGGTAAGCCGAAACGCGGTGGTCGTCCAGCCCGGCAAACTCGATCGGTCTCCCTGCGGTACAGGCTGCTCTGCCCGGATGGCGGTATTGCACGCAAGGGGAATCCTGTCGAAGGGTGACCGGATGATCGGACGATCCATCATCGGCTCTCGTTTCGACTGTGCCGTGACCGGAGAAGATCGTGTCGCTGACAGGACTGCTATAATCACCGAGTTGACCGGCAGAGCCTGGATAACGGGGATTTTCCAGTACATGCTGGACCCGACCGACCCATGGCCGGATGGATACAGGCTGACCGATACGTGGCCCCTCAAGTTGTGAATCGCCGATTGGCCGGCCAACAATGGGGGCTGAAAACGAAAATGTCGCCCGGACGGGAATGTCCGCAAGCGGTGCGAGACCGAATGGATCCAGATTCATGAGCAAGTCAAAGCCGGATACGGGACGGTTCGATGATCGGCTGTCCGCCGTGTACGATCCGAAAGGAGACAAGGCCAAGCTCTATGACGATTGGGCGGGAACCTATGACCACGACTTGCTGGACGACCTTGGGTATGTCGCCCATCTGGATGCAGGGGCCATCTTTGTGGAACAGGTGCCGGATCGGTCCACCTCAATCCTCGATGTCGCGTGCGGGACGGGTCTGGTTGGCCGGTTTCTCAGACAGCGCGGGTACGACAGGATTGACGGCGTGGATTTCTCGGCCGGAATGCTGGAGTCGGTGGAAAAGCGGAAGATCTACCGGAGAACCTGGCAACATGATTTTACCAAGCCGGCAGGTATCTCCGAGCCTTACCAGGCGCTGATCTGCGTGGGTCTGTTTTCCTACAACATTCCGAGGATTTCAGACATGCACAATGTTGTCGATTGCGTCGAGCCGGGCGGATTGTGCGTGATTACCGTAAACGGGGCGGCCTGGGCGGAGCTTGATCTTGAGTCGGATCTCTACCGGGAGGCGGCCGCGCACGGCTTCACGATCGTCGAGATTCGCGAAGCGGAGTACATCCGGAACGAAAATATCGACGCCAGGGTGCTGGTGATTCGGCGTGAGCACGGATGAGATGTTTCAGGCATTTGGGGCGGATTCGCCTCCGGCATGCAACCGATGGCCGTGTCACGGGCAATGGCCCGGACGGTGAGGGCGGCACCACGGCTAAATTCCGACAGCAGGAGTACACAGTTCTATGAGAGTGGTAGTGATTGGTGCCAGCGGCTCCGTTGGCAGTACGGTTGTCGAGGCGATCAAAGGTCGCCACGAGCTGATCCGGGCCGGGCTTCGTTCCGGCGACATACAGGTGGATGTCGAAAAGATCGACAGCATCCGGGCTATGTATGAGCGGGTCGGACGGATCGACGCCATGGTGGTGGCCGTAGGGCACGGGCATTTCGGACCGGCTCATGAGATGACCGGAGAGCTCTGGATGAAGGGGATACTGCACAAGGCGCTGCCTCAGATCAATGTGGTGCTGGAAGGCATTTCCTGCATCAACGACCGCGGATCCTTTACCCTCACCAGCGGCATTCTGAATCGCGACCCGATCGCCGGATGCGCCTCGGCGGCATCGGCCAATGGAGCCATTGACGGATTTGTGCTCGGTGCCGCTGCAGACATGCCTCGGGGTATCCGGATCAACGCGGTCAGCCCGGGGCTGCTCGAAAATTCGGTGGACCGGTACGAAGGGAAATTTCCCGGACACGAACCGGTCTCGTCAAGACGGGTTGGCCTTGCCTACTGCAAGAGTATAGAGGGTGTCCTGACGGGCAAGACCATCATTGTGGACTGAATGCAGGGAGAAGCTTTCTGCCTCATGCCGGACAGTCATGTCCGTTCCCATTCAGTCGGCCGGACTGTGAAGCCTTCTCAATTTCCGGACAGGTATTCGAGCCTTTCCCGGTAAGGCGGATGAGTGGAAAGCCACTCGAAATTCCGGCCTCGTTCCAGGCAATCCTCGAAATCGAGGGGAAGCGACGACTGTCCGCAGCTGTACTCGATGAGTTTGCGCATCGCCGAATAGAGACTCAGCCTGTCGATGCCTTCGCTTTCGATTGCTTCAAGTGCGATCAGATCGGCCTCCCTTTCAAAATCCCGGCTGTTCCTGAAGGACCAGACATCGATGAGGAGGGCGCTGGCCTCCTCGATCAGGGATTCGTCGGCTCCGAACAGGACCGCCACAATGGCTGTCACGCCGATGAACTCGATGATCTGCTTGAGTGAATGCCGTTCCCGGATATGCGCGAATTCGTGTGCGATGACGGCCAGTATCTCACCGTCCTCGTCCAGCAGCTCGACCAGATCATCGGTAATCACGACCGGACCTCCGGGAAACGCCAGAGCGTTCGGCCCGATGAGCGACGTTGAATGAAAGAAGATGTCCGGAGGCTCCTGCAAGTTCATCCGGGCGGCCAGACCCCTTGCCCGGTCGGCCAGTCGGCCCCGGGTCGAATCCGACAATTCCGTTTCGGCGAAAACGGTCTCGCTCAATGCAGCATAGGTGTTCTCGCCGATTTCCTTTTCCCAGGAGTGCGGGAAGTTATCGACGATGACGGCACTCGCTCCAATCAGCAAGACGCGGTAGAGCACGATGGAAAACAGCAGCAGGGCCGACAAGACAACTGCCCTCTTGAATGAAAACTGCTCAAGCCAGAGAATGAACCGCCCGGGTTTCGTCGTATGATGCGCAAGAATTTCCGGCCCGAGATCCCGGTCGGCAATGAAC
>VYGS01000024.1:51236-52511 GCA_009841725.1 Gammaproteobacteria bacterium | reverse complement strand
TGCCGGATCGCACAAATCAAAGCCGTCGTAGAGCACCTTCATGTCGTCGAGTGTCGCGATCGACACTCCCGAATTGCCGACCTTGCCATAGATGTCCGGCCGCTCGTCGGGATCGCAGCCGTACAGCGTCACCGAATCGAACGCGGTTGAAAGACGTTTCGCCTCGGAATGCTCGCTCAGCCTCCTGAATCGCCGGTTTGTCTTGAAGGCGTCGCCCTCGCCGGCAAACATCCGGGTCGGGTCTTCGCTGTCGCGCCGAAACGGGAAGACTCCGGCGGTAAACGGGAACCGGCCCGGCAGGTTGTCCAGCATCAGCCAGCGAACCAGCTCGCCGTGGTCCTCGTACTTCGGCAGGGCCACGCGGTTGACCGGCGTTCCCGACAGCGTTTCCTTCTTGAGCCGGTTTCGAATCGACCGCCCCCGCACTTCGAATTCGTGCTCATCTCCCGAGTAGTCGTCCCGGGTCGCTGGCCATTCCTCGAGCATGGCCTGGACGCGGCCATCGAGCTTCGAGCGATTCTTTCCAATCAGCGCTTCGATGCCCGGCAAGTCCTGCTCACCGGCCTCTTCGAGCATGTCGCGGGTTGCCGAGAGCTGCTGGATGGAGCGCGCGATGGCGGATTGGCTGCGAGCCCCGGCCTTGTAGCCTCTCACGACATCGGCGATTTCAGCCAGATAGCGGATCCGTTTCTCCGGGACGATCCGATTCTGGTCGGTGGAGACGCGCGTCTCGACCCGAGGCAGGCCATTGCGGCTCGGATCGAGGCCGTGCGGTTCGAGTCGGGCAACCGTCTCCTGGAACAGGGCCGTCATGCCGTCGTCGTTGAAACGGGACGCCATCGTCCCGAACACCGGCATCGTTTCGGCGCCTTGCGAAAACGCCTCCCGATTTCGGAGCACCTGCTTGCATACATCCCGGTAGGCATCCCGGGCACCCTTGCGGTCGAACTTGTTGATGGCGACGATATCCGCATAATCCAGCATGTCGATTTTCTCCAGCTGCGATGCGGCACCGTACTCGGGCGTCATCACGTACAGGGAGCAGTCCACCAGGTCGGTGATGCCGGTATCCCCCTGCCCGATTCCGGGCGTCTCGACGACAACCAGGTCAAATCCCGCACACTGGCACAGCCTGACCATGTCCGGAATGTACTTCGGGATTTCCGAGGCGCTGCCCCGGGTGGCGATCGAGCGCATGAAGATGCTCGGATGGTCGATGGCGTTCATCCGGATGCGGTCGCCGAGGAGCGCTCCGCCGGTTCGCCGGCGGGTCGG
>VYGS01000024.1:0-51226 GCA_009841725.1 Gammaproteobacteria bacterium | reverse complement strand
ATCCCAGCCTGAACCGCAGCACGAGTTCGTCAGTCAGGGAGGATTTTCCCGCACCGCCCGTGCCGGTGATCCCGAGCACCGGCGCGGGCTGCTTCATCCCGGAATGAGAACGGGCGATTTCCCGGATGAAACCGGGGGATGCCGCTCCGTTCTCGATGGCAGTCAGCGCACGGGCCAAGGCACGGAAGTCGCCTTTTTCCACCGGCTTCAGGGTTTTCGGCGCATCGGCGCACAGATCGAAGCGGCTCAGCTCGATCGTGTTCTCGATCATCCCGGACAGGCCGAGGTGCTGGCCGTCCTCGGGAGTGTAGATGCGTGTGACCCCGTATTCCTCGAGCAGCCTCTTTTCCTCGGGAACGATGACCCCTCCACCGCCTGCGAAAATCCGAATCCTTTCGCCTCCCCGCTCGCGGAGCATGTCGAACATGTACTTGAGATACTCGACGTGTCCGCCCTGATACGAACTGATCGCTATGCCGTGGACATCCTCCTGCAGGGCCGCGTTGACAACCTGTTCCACCGAGCGGTTATGACCGAGGTGGATGACTTCCACGCCCTGGGACTGGAGAATCCGGCGCATGATGTTGATCGCCGCATCGTGGCCGTCAAACAGGCTGGCTGCGGTGACAAACCGCACGTATGGCTGAATGGCCATCGGCGACTGGATTTCTGAGCGCTCGGGCTTTCCCATTTCTGCCCCCGGATGGAGTTGAATTTTCGGGATTATTGATGATACATTACGTTTACGTAAGCGTCAATCCAGAACCATAGCGCCGAGCGACCCACCATGTCCAGCACATCAACGTATACTATATCGGATTTGGCCAAGCATTACGATTTGACATCGAGAACCATCCGGTTCTACGAGTCGGAAGGACTGCTCTCGCCGAAAAGGAAGAAAAACCGTCGCATCTACGACGACAGGGACAAGGTCCGGCTCAAGCTGATCCTGCGCGGCAAGCGGCTCGGGTTCTCGCTTGCGGAAATCAGGACCACCATGGAGCTTTACGACAACCAGCCGAACGAGATCGCGCAGTTGCGATACGTGCTCGATACCATCAAGACGCACCGCAAGGAACTCAGGCAGAAACAAACCGATATCGTCAATACGCTGGCCGACATGGACGAGGTCGCCAGGAAGCTGGAAATCCAGCTGAACACCCTTGAGAAATTCACCCATCCATCTTGACCGGATACAGCGATGAGCAACTACAAGGCCCCCGCACGGGACTTACTGTTCGCAATTGAACACCTGGCGGACATTGAAGGCGTATCCGCCCTGCCGGGATACGAGGAAGCGAACCTCGAGCTCGCCCAGGCGATTATCGAGGAAGCCGGCAGAATAGGCGAGGAGGTTCTCGACCCGTTGAACCGGATCGGCGATCTTCAGGGGGTCCGTCTCGAGAATGACCGGGTCCTGACAGCGGACGGCTGGAAGGACGCCTACCGGACGTTCGTCGAGGGAGGCTGGAACGGATTGCCTTTCAAGCCTGAACGGGGCGGCCAGGGACTGCCGTGGCTCATCGCGACCGCCGTTCTGGAAATCTGGCATTCGGCCAACATGTCGTTCGCCCTGTGCCCGCTGCTCACGCAGGCTGCCGTCGAGGCGATCGAACTGCACGGCTCCGAAGAACAGAAAGACACGTTCCTGCCGAACCTGGTGCATGGAAACTGGACGGGAACCATGAACCTGACCGAAGCCCATGCCGGCTCGGATCTGGCTCTGGTCAAGACCACCGCCACCCCGAACGGCGATCACTATCTGGTCCAGGGGCAGAAGATCTTCATCACCTACGGCGACCACGACCTGACCGAGAACATCATACATCTGGTCCTGGCGCGCATGCCCGATGCCCCGGAAGGCATCAAGGGCATTTCGCTGTTCATCGTTCCGAAATTCCTGCCCGATGCCGAGGGCAACTGGACAGTCCGCAACGATGTCGAGACCATTTCACTGGAGCACAAGCTCGGCATCCACGCCAGCCCGACCGCCGTGCTCGGATACGGCACGGGGAAATACCGGAACCCGAAAGGCGCGGTCGGCTACCTGGTTGGCGAGGCGAACAAGGGCATGCACTACATGTTCACGATGATGAACATCGCCCGGCTTGCGGTCGGCGTCGAGGGAAACGCCGTGTCGGAGCGGGCCTACCAGCACGCCGTCGCATACGCCCGGGAGCGATTGCAGGGCGCCGCGCCGGACGATGCCGCCGGCCCGGTGTCGATCATCAACCATCCGGACGTGAAGCGCATGCTGATGGTGCAGAAGAGCCGGATCGAGGGGCTGCGCTCGATCGGACTGTTGCTCGGGGCCTCCATCGACAAGAGCCTCGGGCATCCTGATCCGGAAATCCGCGAATTCAACCGGGCTATGGCCGAAATCCTGACGCCGATCGTCAAGGCCAGCATGACCGACTTCGGGCTTGAAAATGTCTCGCTGGCGCTGCAGGTCCACGGTGGCATGGGATTCATCGAGGAGACCGGCGCGGCACAATACTATCGGGATCAGCGGATCACGCCGATCTACGAGGGCACCAACGGCATTCAGGCGCTTGATCTGGTCGGCCGCAAGACCATCCGGGACGGCGGCAAGACCGCACATACGGTCATCCGGCACATGCGCGAAGACATCGACTCGATCGGAAATCCCCGTCTGGCAGGGATGAAGGGCGTCATGAATGAAGCGCTGGACATTCTCGAATCCGCCGTCGGAAAGATCCTGGACCTGAACACGGAAGGCGCGGGCAAGCCCGCGGCCGTCTGCGACGCCTACCTCAAGCTTTGGGGCACGGTCTGTTGCGGATGGCACCTGGCCAAGGCCGCCGAGATCAGCCTTTCCCTGGAGAACGGCACGGACAGCTTCTACCGGAACAAGGTGATCACCGCGACATTCTTTTTCGATCACGACATGCCGAAGATGCGACTCTACGACAACATCATCCACAACGGAGCGGACACGGTCTCAGGCATGGATCCCGACATCTTCGACACCCCGGCATAGTCGAACCGAGTCTGCCGCTACGTCCCCCGGCTGGAATCGATCGGCCCGTGTATTGCTCCATGATGCTGGCGGCTCTGGCCATCGATGCCATGGTGGGCTGGCCCAACAGGCTCTACGCGCGGATCGGCCATCCGGTATCCTGGCTCGGCCGCCTGATCTCGCTGCTCGACAGCCGTCTGAATGTCGGGCTGCATGCCGGTCCGGCTCGCCGGACAGCCGGAATCCTGTCCTTGCTGACCGTTCTGCTGATTGCCGTCACCCCCGCCTTCCTGATCCAGAGCGCCCTGCCCGGGAACCTTGCGGGCCTGCTACTCGGAGCCTGCCTGAGCTGGCCCCTGCTCGCAGCACGATCCCTGCACGAGCATGTCGACGCCGTGATTGACCCTCTCTCCCAAGGCCGCCTGGACGAGGCGAAAGAGGCCGTCTCCCGGATCGTTGGGCGCGATACGTCGAGCCTGGACGGGGCCGGCGTTGCCCGCGCCGCGCTCGAGAGCCTGGCCGAGAACACTTCGGACGGTGTCGTCGCACCGATTTTCTGGGGAACAATTCTGGGACTGCCGGGTATCGTTGCCTACAAGGCGATCAACACCCTCGATTCAATGATCGGTCACCGCAACGAGCGTCATGCGGCGTTCGGCTGGGCATCAGCCCGGCTGGACGATATCGTCAACTATATTCCGGCAAGGTTGACGGGGCTTCTGTTCGCAGCCGTCTCATCCCGGCCCGGACCGGCCTTGCGCCGCATGATGAAGGACTCGCGGCACCATCGCTCTCCCAATGCCGGCTGGCCTGAGGCAGCCATGGCGGGATCGCTCGGAATCCGGCTTTGCGGACCCCGGGTCTACGGCAGCCGTCTTGACAGGGAACCGTGGCTGAATGAGAATTCGCCCGACCCCGGAGCGAAAGAAATCCGACAAGCACTTGCACTGTATGTCCGGGCCCTGGCAGGGATGGCGGGCATGCTGGCCCTGCTCGTTCTTGTCTTCAATTCATGATGCGGCCCATGCCTGATCACGGCGGTAATCTGGATGAGGCCATCCGACTGCACGGCGGCTCACGGAAAACCTGGATCGACCTGTCGACCGGGATCAACCCCCGGCCCTATCCGCTTCCCGCCATACCCGACCATGCCTGGTCCGCCCTGCCAACCCGAAACAGCATCGACAAGCTCGAAACGGCGGCAGGCCGAGCTTATGGAACCGGGGGCTGCACGCTCGCCATGTCCGGTGTCCAGTCCGCCATCCAACTCATCCCCCGTCTCAAGCCGGCCGGTCAGGCGCGTATCCTGGGCCCCACATACAACGAGCATGCCGCAGCCTTCGAGGCAGCCGACTGGCGGGTGGAGCACGTCTCCACGCTTGAGGGGCTGGCGGGAGCCGATACGGCCGTGGTCGTGAACCCCAACAATCCGGACGGACAGCGCCATGAACCGGACGCGCTTGTGGAATTGTCCTATCGCGTCGGCCTGCTGGTCGTGGACGAGAGTTTCTGCGATGTCGCCCCGGGCCTGTCGGTGGCATCCCGCATCGGAACGGAAACCGCATCGCTCCTGGTGCAGCGGTCCTTCGGCAAGTTCTACGGTCTTGCCGGAATCCGGTTGGGTTTCGTCATGTCGGGAAGCGGCACAGTCGATGCCCTGCGCAGGCTGGCCGGTCCCTGGCCGGTATCCGGGCCAGCGATTGCCGTGGCCACCACGACCCTCTCGGACGACGCCTGGCGCATCCAGACGATTCGCCGACTGGAACGCGACGCGTCCCGTCTCGACCGGCTGGCCCTTCGCGCCGGCTGGCGATTGGTGGGCGGCACGCCGCTGTTTCGCACATATGAAATCGACAACATGGACGAGGCAAGGAAGCGGCTGATTTCTCATCGGGTCTGGCCCCGCGTTTTTCCGAATCGTCCCAAGTGGCTGCGTCTCGGGATTCCCTGCGAAACGGAACACTGGCTCCGCGTCGACGAGGCACTCCGGCAACCGGGATGCTGACAGGATTGTCCCAAACCCGACTGCCCCCTTTGCTCGCCGAGTATCGGCACATTGGAACCGTCGAGGCGATCACAATCGTTTTTCGACCCGGAAGGAAGACCCGTTCTTTCGGGCCGTGATCGGTTGCGATGCGACGGTATCAACCGGACCGTTGCACCGGCAGCCTAACGCGCTGAATCCAGCAGGCCCTCGACATCAAGATGCCGCTCGAGATGGTCTGCCAGATCATCCAGCACCGTCTCGACCGATGCGTCGTAGCCAAGACCCGAGAATCCCGCATTGCACTCCTCGAGAAATCCGGATCGGAAGGCGTCATCCCGGAACATTCCGTGCAGATACAGCCCGACAATGCGCCCGTCCCCGTTGATGGCGCCTTCGGCCCTGCCTTCGACATGCGCATAGGGCCGTGAACAGTCCGTTCCGGACGTGATGCCCATATGGATCTCGTATCCGTCAAAGCGCCGTCCGGTTCTGGCGTGAACCGCCTTCACTCTCGTGAGGCGCTTGGTTTCGGTCAAGACCGTCTCGACATCGAGGAAGCTCAGACCCGGCGTCTCGCCGGGTTCTCCCTCCACTCCGTGCGGATCGGACACGGACCGGCCCAGCATCTGGTAGCCGCCGCATATGCCCAGAATCCGGCCGCCCCGCCGGTAGTGGGAAAGCAGATCCACATCCCATCCCTGCTCCCGCAGGAAGCGCAGGTCGCCTCGTGTCGACTTGCTTCCGGGAATGATCACGAGATCGGCGTCACCGGGAATGGCGCGGCCCGGATGAAGGATCGTCAACCGGACCGAAGGCTCCTGGGCCAGCGGATCGAGATCGTCAATGTTGGCGACCCGGGACAACTGGAGGCATACCACATGGAGCATCCCTTCCGACACCGGCCGGGAGAGATCCGGGGCGTCCTCGGCGGGTAGCTTCCAGGCCCCGTGAAACCACGGCAATACACCGAATCCCCGCCAGCCGGTCCGCCGGGCAATCAATTCGTAGCCGTCCTCAAAGAGCCGGATGTCGCCCCGGAACTTGTTGATCAGAAATCCCGAGACCATGGCGGCATCGCACGGGTCCAGCAACTCGCGGGTTCCGACGATCTGGGCGATGACACCGCCGCGGTCGATATCTCCCGCCAGAATCACGGGCACTTGCGCCGCGATCGCGAATCCCATGTTGGCAATGTCGTTTTCGCGAAGGTTGACTTCTGCAGGGCTGCCCGCCCCTTCGACCAGAATCAGGTCGTGGCGGCTGCACAGACGCCGATAACTTTCCATGACCGATTTCATCAGGGAGGATTTGAGCGTGGCGTAATCGATGCCTTCCGTCGAGGCCATGCGCCGCCCCTGGACGATGACCTGCGCCATCCGGTCGGTTTCCGGCTTGAGCAGGACCGGATTCATGTCGCTGTGCGCATCCAGCCCGGCCGCGCGCGCCTGGAGTGCCTGGGCCCGGCCGATTTCCCCTCCGTCTGAGGTCACGGCCGCATTGTTCGACATGTTCTGCGGCTTGAATGGAGCTACGTTCAGACCGTGCCGGCGGGCAACGCGGCAGAGTCCGGCCACCAGCATGGACTTGCCGACATGCGAGCCGGTACCCTGAATCATCAATGAAACGGCCATCCGGTTACCCTCCCTGTTGATACCAAGCCGCGGAACAGCGCGCCGGGCACCGCAACGCGGCGAAGAGCCGGACCGGAACGACGCTTTTCAAAGGCCGTTATCCGTTCGGCTTCCAGGGCGGGGGCTTCTTCTCGAAAAAACCGCCGATCCCGGTCTGGGCCTCTTCGGTCTCCCAGGCATCGGCCAGCATCCGGGCCGTATACTCCCGGTTCTGCGCATGGGTCTGCGTGCTGACCCGCCGGATCAGTTCCTTGGTCGTCGCGATCGCGCCCGGGGCGCAATCCAGACAGCTTCGTATTTCCGATTCCACGGCCGCATCAAGGTCTCCGGGCTCGACGCTCTTGTGGACGAGGCCGAACTGGACCGCCTCGTCCGCTTCAAAAAAATGCGCATTCAGCAATATTCTGCGTGAATTGCTGATCCCGAGTCGGGCCAGCACGTAGGGGGAGATATTGGCCGGAGTCAGTCCCAGTCGGGTTTCAGTCAGGGAGAATCGCGCGGTCCGTACGCTGATCGCGATATCGCACACGCAGATCAGGCCGACGCCGCCGGCATAGGCCTGGCCGTTCACCCTGGCAATGGTGACCTTGTCCAGGGCATTGAAGGCTTCGAGCATCTCCGCGAGCACGCCGCTCTCGGCAATGCGCTCGTCCCGGCTTCGCTCGAAATTCTCGCGCATCCATCCAAGATCGGCACCGGCCGAGAAGCTCCGCTCCCCGGATCCGGTCAGAACCACGGCCCGAATTGCGCCGTTCTTCGAGATGTCCTCGCAGGCCTTGAGGATTTCCCGCATCATGCGGCTTCCCATCGCGTTGTGCTTTTCCTCGCGGTCCAGCGTCAGCCAGGCCACATTGCGCCCGTCAATGTCGAGGCGGATGTCCCGGTATTGCATTATCCCGGTCCCTATTCGTACTCGCGGATATCCTCGATCACGATGCCGTCATTCGGGATCGCGCCCGGCTCGACCAGCTCCGCCTCGCCGCGCACCCGGCAGCATTCCCTGATGCTTTCGGCAATCGCCCCTTCGAGTCCTTTCGGCCGGCCCGAAACCTCGCACCGCAGTGTCATCCGGTCCCGCTGATCGATCCAGTCGATCACCAGGCGCGCCTTGATGATCTCGGGATGGCGCCTGACAACCTGGCCGATCTGCTCGGGATGAATGAACATTCCGCGCACCTTTGCCGTCTGGTCGGCGCGGCCCATCCACCCCTTGATGCGCCGGTTCGTCCGCCCGCACTCGCTGCGATCTTCCATGAATGCGGACATGTCTCCGGTGGCCAGCCGGATCAGTGGGTAGTCCGGATTCAGCGACGTCACGACAACCTCTCCCACCTCGCCCGAAGGCACCGGATCGCCGCTCCCCGGCCTGACGATCTCGAGATGAATCCCTTCGTCGATGACCAGTCCCGCATCCGGAACGGTTTCGTAGGCAATCGATCCCAGATCGGCGGTCGCATAGACCTGCAACACCGCGATGCCATGCTCCGAGAATTGCGCTCTCAACGGCGCAGGCAACGCCTCGCCGGAAACCAGGCCCCTTTTCAGGGAGTCGACGCTCATTCCGGTCTCGGCGGCTTTCTCCATGACGATCTTCAGGAACGACGGGGTTCCGACATATCCACCGGGCTTCAGGTCGTTGATCGCCTGAAGCTGGAGCTCGGTCTGCCCGATGCCGCCGGGAATGACCGCACAGCCCAGTGCATGGCAGCCGCTGTCGAGCATCGCGCCCGCGGGCGTCAGATGATAGGAAAAACTGTTGTGCACCAGATCGCCCCGGCGAAAGCCGGCGGCGAACAGGGCGCGGGCAAGGCGCCAGAAATCGGCCCGCGCCGAACAGGCCTCGTAGATCGGCCCGGGAGAAGCATGGACATACCGGATATTCCCGCGCTCCAGCGGGCTCACCCCTCCAAGCGGCGGGGCATTTTTCTGCATCTCGATCAGGGAGGACTTGCGAAGAACCGGAAAATTCGCCAACTTCCCGAGATCGGAAAACCCTTCGCAGTCGTATCCGGCCAAAGAATCGGAGAATACTCCGGTGTTGTCCCGGGCATGCAGCAGCTGGGCCCGAATGGCCTCAACGAGAGATCGCTCGCGCTCCTCGTCGCTTCGTGTTTCCAGCTCGTCGTAGTATTCGGTCATTGGACTGCATGATGGATGTCATCGAACTGCAAAACACCTTCTCTTGGATGTCGGGCAACCGTAACCGTCGGGCGCCACGCCGGACGTCGAGGCATCCGGCTTCGGGCACCGTCAGGCCAGCCAGCGTTTTCGCCGCCGGTAGTGCTTGACGTCCCTGAAGCTCTTCTTGTCTCCGCCGCTGATCCCGAGGTAGAACTCCTTGACGTCCTCGTTTTCCGCCAGCGACCGGGCCTCGCCGTCCATGACGACCCGCCCGTTTTCCAGGATGTAGCCGTACGTCGCATAGCGCAAGGCCACCGTCGTGTTCTGTTCGGCCAGAAGAAACGTGACCTTTTCCTTCTGATTGAGATCCCGGATGATCTCGAAAATCTCCTCGACCAGCTGCGGGGCAAGCCCCATGGACGGCTCATCGAGAAGGATGACTTTCGGTCTTGCCATCAGGGCCCGGCCTACCGCGGTCATCTGCTGCTCGCCTCCCGAGGTGTATCCGGCCTGGCTTCTCGCCCGTTCCTTGAGTCTCGGAAAATAGGAATACACCATTTCCAGGTCATCCCTGATCTGCTTCTTGCCATCCTTGCGAATGTATGCGCCGGTCAGCAGGTTTTCCTCGACCGTCAGGTGCTCGAAGCAGTGCCGGCCTTCCATCACCTGCACCACGCCCCGCTTGACCAGTTCGGTCGGAGTGAGATTCTCGATCTTCTCGCCCATGAATTCGATCGAGCCCTTGGTCACTTCCCCGCGCTCCGTCCCGAGGATGTTGGATATGGACTTGATCGTGGTGGTCTTGCCCGCGCCGTTGGCGCCGAGCAGCGCGACAATGCCGCCTTCCGGCACTTCCAGGGACACCCCCTTGAGAACCAGAATGACGTGATCGTAGATCACCTCGATATTGTTGACGGTCAGGACAATGTTGTTGTCTTCGGACATGACCAGATCGACCTGTCAGGGTTCATGTCCGGGGCGAGTCTTCGCCCCGGGCATGTCCGCAAAATCCGCCCTAGCAGTCGCGCGGCGTGATATTGTTTTCCGCCGCGAACGCCGAGGAATCCTCAGCGATCAGGGGATCCACCACATCACGGTCGGCACCGATGAAGCCGGTGATCAGCGACCAGGACTGGGCGCTGGCGTCCCACTGCTGGATGGCGCCAAGACCCGGCCCCCCGTGATTGCCACAGCTGACCTCGATGGGCGGACCGAAGTCCGGCAAACCCAGTTCCGCAAGGCGTGCCGCATCAATCTTGAGCGCCTCCATTCCGTCACGCATCTGTGCGGAATTGATGTCGGCAACACCCGTCATCTCCTGCGCCGTGCGCACCGCCTCGGCGGCAAGCATGGCGGCGTACATTCCACGGTTGTAGAGAACCTTGCCCAGATTCGAGCCGTCACCGGCGGCCTTTCCGGCATCCAGGACATATTTTCTCATGTCGTCGTAAATCGGGTAATCATCGCCCACGCCGTGCATGGCAATCGCCTTGTAGCCGTGCGCACCCTCTCCGACCGGGATCACGTCGTTCTCCGAGGAAGACCACCATACGCCGATGAAATGGTCCATCGGATAACGGATGTTGGCCGCTTCCTGTATCGCGACCTGGTTCATGACGCCCCATCCCCACATCAGCACGTAGTCCGGACGCTCGCGACGAATCTGAAGCCACTGCGATTTCTGCTCCTGGCCCGGATGGTCCACGGCGATCAGTGTCAGGTTGTACCCGTGCTTCTTGGACAACTCTTCCAGGGTGCGGATCGGCTCCTTGCCATAGGCCGAGTTGTGATAGACCAGCGTAATGGACTTGCCGCTCAGGTCACCGCCTTCCTGCTCGAGAATGTGCTTGACGATGATCGACGCAGCATCCCAGTAGGTACCGGGGTAGTTGAAGATATGGCTGAACACCTTGCCGTTTGCCGCGGACGTGCGGCCGTATCCCATGGAATGAACCGGTATACCGTCCGCCGTCGCTTTCGGAATCAGCTGGTAGGTGATTCCGGTCGAAAGGGGCTGGTACACGAGTGCGCCTTCGCCCTTCGTGGACTCATAGCACTCGACGCCCTTTTCGGTGTTGTAGGCGGTTTCGCAAGGGATGACCCGGACGGGTACGCCGCCGATGCCGCCATCCCGCTCATTGAGCAACGTGAAATAGTCGGTGTATCCATCCGCGAAATGAATCCCGTTCGGGGCATAAGGCCCCGTACGATATTCCAGCGAGGGGATCACCAGATCTGCAGACGCCGTTCCGGCCATCGTCACCGACAGCGCCATCGCGGCAAGAAGTTTCATGCGTTTCATGATTCCTCCGATTGGTTGTTGTAAAAATTGAATTACTCCCTGCATGACTAATGCGGGAAGGGCCACAAGCGAAGCTTTTCCTTGGTGACCCGCCAAAGCTGTGCAAGCCCGTGAGGCTCGACGATAAGAAAAAACATGATCAAGCCGCCGACAATCATGAAGATCAGATGCGCGACGATGTCCGTTGACCAGCCGAAACCGCCGACGAAGACATTCTTGATCAGCACGGGCATCAGGAACATGAATGCAGCCCCGATGAACGAACCGAGAATCGAGCCCAGTCCCCCGATAATGATCATGAACAGCACCAGGAACGACTTGTCGATTCCAAAGGCTTCTGTCGGTTCCACCGCTCCCAAATATACCAGAAAGAACAACGCTCCCGCGATTCCGATATAGAACGAGCTGACGGAAAATGCGGACAGCTTGGTCTTCAGGGGCGCCACGCCGATGATCTCGGCGGCGATGTCCATGTCGCGAATCGCCATCCACGAGCGGCCGTACCGCCCCCGGGTCAGGTTCTTCGCGATCAGGGCGAACACGACCACAAAAGTCAGGCAAAACAGGTAGGTTGCCCAGGGCGGTGCATTCGGCCCCGAGATCGCGACGCCGAAAACCAGTCTCTCCGGTGCGCTGATCTGCCCCGAGGCGGAATAGTTGTAGAACCACGGCACCTTGTTGAACAGCCAGACCAGAAAGAACTGCGAGGCAAGCGTCGCGACCGCAAGATAGAATCCCTTGATCCGGAGGCTGGGCAGGCCGAACACGATACCGACCAATGACGTGACGCCGCCCGAAAGCAGGACCACGATGAACATGTTGAGCTCCGGAAAGGCCGTGGTTATCTTGTACGAGGCGTAGGCGCCGACCGCCATGAAGCCGCCGGTACCCAGGCTGACCTGCCCGCAATATCCGGTCAGGATATTAAGCCCGATCGCGGCCAGGGACCAGATCAGTACCGGAAGCAGCACCGACTTCTCCCAGTAATCGTCGATCAGGAACGGGACAACCAGGAACGCGAACGCAATGACGATTCCGACAAACACGCGATCCAGCGCAATCGGAAAGATCTGCTGGTCCTGGACGTAGGAGGTCTTGAAATCTCCGGACTCTCTGTAGAACACTTGCCTTACACCCTTTCAATGATGCGTTCGCCGAACAGCCCCTGAGGCCTGAACATCAGGAAAAACAGGGCCAGCACGTAGGCGAACCAGTTCTCGGTGGCGCCTCCGACGAGAGGCCCGATCCAGAACTCGAACAGTTTCTCGCCCACCCCGATGATCAGCCCGCCGACAATGGCACCCGGTATCGATGTAAAGCCGCCCAGAATCAAGACCGGCAAGGCTTTCAGCGCAATCAGGGACAGCGAGAACTGGACTCCGGACTTGGATCCCCACATGATGCCGGCCACCAGTGCCACCATGCCGGCGATGGACCACACGATCACCCAGATCGTCCGCAAGGAGATGCCCACGGTCAGGGCCGCCTGATGGTCGTCGGCAACCGCCCGCAAGGCGCGGCCGGTCTTGGTGTACTGCGAAAACAGGGTCAGGATGACCACAAGCAGCACGGCAATCGCCGCCGCCCAGACATCGAGCACATCAATGTACATCCCGTAATACTCGGAGCCTGCGGACGCCCAGGTGCGGGTCACATCCTCCCACCAGAACGAACCGCCCGATGGAATGCCCACGTCCAGCGTCTTGATGTTGGCGCCCCACATGAGATCGCCCAGGCCCTCCATGAAGAAGGCAAGGCCGATGGTCGCCATGAACAGGATGATCGGCTCCTGGTTGACCAGGTGCTTGAGAACCAGCCTCTCGACCAGCCAGGCGAACAGGATCATGACCAGGATAGTCAGCACGATGGCGATAAAGTTGTTAAACCCGACACCCCAGTTGTGGTAGTGCGTACCGAACATATCGTTGATCAGGTGTGCGAAGGGTATCTGACCGGTCTGGAAGCCGACCAGCGTCAGGGCGGCGAAAAGAGCCATGACCCCCTGTGCATAGTTGAATATCCCGGATGCCTTGAAAATCAGCACGAAGCCCAGCGCGACCAAGGAATACATGACCCCGGTCATCAGGCCGTTCAGGATCACCTCGATGGTGTTGAGAATATCCGGACTCATTCGCCTCTCCCCGTGCGGGGTCCGCCGTCCC
This sequence comes from Gammaproteobacteria bacterium, assembly GCA_009841725.1. Taxonomy (GTDB): domain Bacteria; phylum Pseudomonadota; class Gammaproteobacteria; order Arenicellales; family Poriferihabitantaceae; genus Poriferihabitans. The sequence continues at coordinate 38,043 of VYGS01000024.1, read as the reverse complement.
GCTCATGCCGTCTTCGAACCGTCCGCTCAATCATGGCTGACCCCCAGATAGGCGTCGATGACCGCCTTGTTGTTCCGCACTTCATCGGGAGAGCCGTCGGCCAGCTTCTTTCCGTAGTCCAGCACCACCACCCGATCCGAGATGTCCATGACGACCCCCATGTCGTGCTCGATCAGCGCGATGGTTGTTCCGAACTGCTCGTTCACGTCCAGCACGAAGCGGCACATGTCCTCTTTCTCCTCGAGGTTCATGCCGGCCATGGGCTCGTCAAGCAGCAGCAGCTTGGACTCGGCGGCCAGGGCCCGGCCGAGTTCCACCCGTTTCTGCATGCCGTAAGGCAGCTTTCCAACGGGGGTCTTGCGAATGGACTGGATTTTCAAAAAATCGATGATTTCCTCGACTCTCTGCCGATGTTCAACCTCCTCCCTTTCAGCCGGCCCTTTCCACACTTCCTGCCAGAGTATGTTCGCGCGCATCTTGATGATCCGGCCGGTCATGAGGTTGTCAAGGGTCGTCATGCCCTTGAACAGGGCGATATTCTGGAAGGTCCGGGCGATCCCGAGCTTCGCCACTTCATGGGGTCGCATGTGATGGCGGATCTTGCCGTCAAACCAGATCTCGCCCTGCTGCGGATGATAGAACCCATTGATGACGTTCAGCATCGAACTCTTTCCGGCGCCGTTGGGACCGATGATGGCGCGAACTTCCCCCCTGCGTATGTCGAAACTGATGTCCTCGAGCGCCGTGACGCCACCGAACGACAAGGAGATATTCCTGACCTCGAGGAGGATATTGTCGCTTTTCACGGCATCGTTCATCGGATCCGACATCCCTCCGTCACCCCGCCTTCCTGAGCGACTCGAACACCTGGGCGTCCTCGATCCTGAGATCTCCTTCAATCGTGCCCTTGCGGCCGTCCTCGAAGGTCACCTCGGTGCTGACATGGCAATTTTGCGCATCGGAATAAAGGGCGTTGATGAGCACACCGTATTTCTCGGCGATGATCCGGCGACGCACCTTTCTCGTGCGCGTGAGTTCCCCGTCGTCCGCATCGAGCTCCTTGTGCAGGATCAGGAACCGGCGAATCTGGCATCCCGACAGGACCGAATCCTCGCTGAGATCGCGGTTGACCTGCTCGATGTTGGACTTGATCATTTCGTAAATCCGGGGATGCCCGGCCAGTTCCTGGTAGCTGGAGTAGGGAATGTTGTTGCGCTCGGCCCAGTTGCCCACCGCATCCAGATCGATATTCACAATGGCGGCCGCATGGTCCATGTCCCGCCCAAGTGCCACGACTTCCTTGATCTGGGGGAAGAACTTCAGCTTGTTCTCGATGTACTTGGGCGCAAACAGCGCCCCGCTTTTCAGCTTGCCGACATCTTTCGCCCGATCGATGATCTTCAGGTGGCCCTTGTCGTCGAAGTAACCGGCATCTCCGGTCATCACCCATCCTTCCTCGTTCTTGGTCTCGTGCGTGGCCTTCTCGTTCTTGTAGTAGCACTGGAACACCCCCGGACTCCGGTAGACCACTTCACCGTCATCGGTGATCTTCACCTCGACATCGGGGGAAGGCTTGCCGACCGTGTCGGCATAGACTTCGCCATCGGGCTGCGCGGTGATGAAGACGGCGGCCTCCGTCTGCCCGTACAACTGCTTTATGTTGACTCCGAGCGACCGGAAAAAGTCGAAAATCTCCGGACCGATGGCCTCTCCGGCGGTGTAGGCCACACGGATGCGGCTGAACCCCATGGTGTTCTTGAGAGGCGCGTAGATCAGCCAGTTCCCGATCGTGTACAGGATGCGATCGGACAGCGACACGGGGTTGCCGTCCAGTATGTCAGTGCCGCACCGGCTCGCCACGGCCATGAAGGCGTGGAACATGCGCTGCTTGAGGCGTCCGGCATCCTCCATGCGGATCATCACGGATGTCAGCAACTGCTCGAAAACCCGGGGCGGCGCGAAGTAATAGGTCGGCCCGATCTCGCGGATGTCCGAATGCACCGTCGCCTCGCTTTCGGGGCAATTCGAGCACATTCCCGTCACGTAGGCCTGGCCGTATGAGAATATGTGATCTCCGACCCAGGCCAGGGGCAGGTAGGACAGCATCTCCTCCTTCTCGGTCAGATTGTCCATCCTGGCGCTGTTCAGGGAAGTGATCAGCACATTGTCGTGAGTCAGCACGACTCCCTTCGGGTGTCCCGTCGTGCCCGAGGTGTAAAGGATGATCGCCGTATCGCTTCCCGTGCCGAGTTCGATTTCCCGGGACAGGAAATCCGGCTTCTCCTGAGCCAGCCTGCGTCCCGACTCCTGAACCTCGGAAAAATCGTGCAGGAACGAATGATCGTAGTCCTTGAGGCCACGCGAGTCGTCGTAGATCACGCACTTCAACCGGTCGACCCCCGACATGACCTCCAGCACCTTGTCAACCTGCTCCTGGTCCTCGGCGAGCACGATACTGGCCTCGGCATGCTCCAGCACGTAACGCATCTCCTCGGCCACGGAATCGGCATAGACCGGGACGGGAATGCCGCCGAGGCATTGTGCCGCGCAGATGCCCCAGTACAGGCGCGGGCGGTTCGTGCCCACGATCGCGAGCTTGTCCCCTCTTGAGAAGCCCAGGGTCGAAAGGCCGTTGGCGAAATCGAAGATCTCGTCGCGCATCTGCCGCCATGTCCAGGTTTGCCAGATGCCCAGATCCTTCTCGCGAATGGCGGGCCGCTCGGAGAATTTCTCCGCGTTTTCAATCAGTCGGCGTGGAAACGTATCGGTCATACCCTCAAGATACCAGTTGTTCTGCCTCTATTCTGTCCGAATACGTCCGGGAAGCTCCAGCCTCTCCCGGAAGGGTCGATTATATCGGAATCGTCCCGAAAGCGGACAGTCCACATATGCTACAGAATTGCACTTCAATGTCAAACTCATGTTGCGGGGAGAAGTAAAAGGTCTGCCGAAAGGGTATGCGGATCGATCAGGAAGGGGGAATCGAATAGGTGGCCGTCGCATGGGCCACGGGCTCCTGAAGCCCGTCCGAGTACAGGTGGATTTCACACACGACAAGACGTTTTCCGGCTTTCAGGAGGTTGCAGTCCGCCACCACGCTCCGGTCCGCTGCGGGTTTTCTCAGGAAGTTGATGTTGAAACCGGTGGTCACCGCCAGAGCCACCTTGCCGTATTTTCCGAGTATCGCGAAAAAGGCGGCACAATCCGCGAGCATCATCATCGTGGGCCCGGAGACGGTGTCTCCGGGGCGCAAGTGCTGGTAACCGATCGGCTGGGCCACCGTCGCCGTCCCGGGGCCAATGGCCTCGACCACACACGTGGCTTGGGGAAATTCCCTTTCAAGAAACCTCCTGGCCTCATCCAGATTCATGATACATACCCTGCCAATACAACGATTGCCCGAACCGGGCCCCAAGGAGTCGTCCTGCGGGCCAGCGGGCCGATCCGCCATCCCCGGCGACGGACAATAATGGCCGCAAGCCCGAAACGGGCTAGTATACAGGATTGGGCAGAGGCTGTTTTGGCACCCCCCCCCCCGAACGGCACCCGACTCCCGGATTGCGGGGATTCGCGGTTATCCCCGCCGGCTTTTGCAAGGACCGATGTCGTCCAGACAGCGGATCGTTGCATGAGGCCAAATCGACATTCCGACGTATTGAAATTATCTTACGTTTACGTTAACGTAAGGACATTGCAAATCCGGGCCGGCCGCCGGCACGTTCACCCGATCATGAATTACAGTTCGCTCAACTATCATCTCGGCGAGGACATCGATCTGCTCAGACAGTCCGTCTGGTCTTTCGCGGAACAGGAGATCCTGCCGATCGCCGACGAAATCGACCGAAGCAACGAATTCCCCTCCCATCTCTGGCAAAAATTCGGGGACATGGGACTGCTCGGCATCACCGTTCCCGAGAACTTCGGAGGATCCGGAATGGGATACCTGGCCCATGTCGTGGCCATGGAGGAAATCAGCCGTGCCTCGGCGTCTGTCGGATTGAGCTACGGCGCCCATTCGAATCTGTGCGTCAACCAGATCCGGCGCAACGGCACCGACGCGCAGATCGAAAAGTACCTGCCCGGCCTGATCAGCGGGGAGCAGGTCGGGGCACTGGCCATGTCGGAACCCGGCTCCGGTTCGGACATCGTCAGCCTGAGGATGCACGCGGAGCGCAAGGGAAACGTCTACGTGCTGAACGGCACCAAGATGTGGATCACCAACGGCCCCGATGCCGACATTGTCGTCGTGTATGCGAAAACCGACCGCAACGCCGGCTCCCGGGGCATATCGGCCTTTGTCGTGGAGCGGGATTTCGGCTTTCGTTCCGGAATCAAGCTCGACAAGCTCGGAATGCGCGGCTCCAACACGGGCGAGTTGATATTCGAGAACGTCGAGGTTCCGACCGAGAACCTGCTGGGCCGGGAGAACGAAGGCGTCGGGGTCCTGATGAGCGGGCTGGATTACGAGCGGGCGGTGCTGTCCGGCGGGCCCCTTGGAATCATGCGGCGCTGCATGGACATTGTCGTGCCCTACGTCCACGAGCGCAAGCAGTTCGGGCAGCCGATCGGAACCTTCCAGATGATGCAGGGCAAGCTGGCGGATATGTATTCCACCATGAACGCCTGCCGCGCCTACGGCTACGCGGTCGCCAGGGCGTGCGATCATGGCGAAACCACCCGCAAGGATGCGGCGGGATCGATCCTGTACTGTGCCGAAAAGGCCACCTGGATGGCCCTCGAGGCGATCCAGGCCCTCGGCGGAAACGGATACATCAACGAATACCCCACGGGCCGGCTGCTGCGGGACGCAAAGCTGTACGAGATCGGCGCCGGAACCTCCGAAATCCGCCGGATGCTGATCGGTCGCGAACTCTTCGAGGAAGGCCGGTGATGTCGAGTCAAGATCCGGTCGTCATCGTCTCGTGCGCCCGCACTCCGATGGGCGGATTCCAGGGCTGCTTCGGCGAACTCGGCGCCAGTGAGCTCGGCGCCGTTGCCATCCGTGCCGCACTCAGACGGTCCGGCCTTGCAAGCAAGCGGATCGAGGAAGTCATCATGGGCAACGTGCTGATGGCCGGACAGGGACAGGCTCCCGCACGGCAGGCAGCACTCGGAGGCGGGCTGGCGCTGTCGGCGAACTGCACCACGATCAACAAGATGTGCGGTTCGGGAATGAAGGCCGTCATGCTGGCACACGACCTGCTGATCGCCGGAACCAACCGGATCATGATCGCGGGCGGCATGGAAAGCATGACCAACGCTCCCTATCTGCTGCCCAGGGCCCGCTCCGGCCTGCGAATGGGCCATGGACAGGTGCTTGACCACATGTTTCACGACGGCCTCGAGGACGCCTACCAGAAAGGCCAGCTGATGGGCTGCTTTGCCGAACTCTGCGCCGACCGGTACGGCTTCACGCGCGAGAAGCAGGACGAGTTTGCGATCCGGTCCCTTGAACGGGCCCGGTCCGCCAGCGACAACGGTCTGTTCGACGGCGAGATCGCGCCCGTGACCGTGCGCACGCGCAAGGGAGAAACCGTCGTGGACAAGGACGAGCAGCCATTTGCCGCCAACATCGACCGGATCCCGCACCTCAAGCCCGCTTTCCGCCAGAACGGCACGGTCACCCCCGCCAATTCGAGCTCGATTTCCGACGGAGCTTCCGCCCTGTTGCTGATGCTCGAGTCGACGGCCGTCGCCAAGGGGCTCGACCCCCTGGCCCGCATCGTCTCCCACGCAACCCATGCACAGGATCCATCCTGGTTCACGACCGCCCCCGTGGGGGCAATCCGGAGTGTTCTGGAACGGGCGGGCTGGTCGATCGGGGATGTCGACCTGTTCGAGGTCAACGAAGCCTTCGCGGTCGTGACCATGGCGGCCATGGAGGAGCTCGGCATCGAAGCGGACAGGATGAACATTCGCGGCGGCGCCTGCGCACTCGGTCATCCGATCGGCGCTTCCGGGGCCCGCATTCTCACCACCCTGATCTCGGCGCTGGAAGACCACTCGTTCAAGAAAGGCGTTGTCTCGCTGTGTATCGGGGGCGGCGAGGCCACCGCGATGGCCGTGGAACGCTGCTGAGCGGGATCGGGAATCCATGGCCGTCATTCGCAGCAACCTCCAGGCCGCCTCCGGGGAATTTCTTGCCAACGTCCGGGCCATGCAGGCCAGGGTGGGCGATTTTCACGACTGCCTGAGCGGCATCATGCACGGCGGCAGTGAATCAGCGCGGCGAAAGCACACCGAGCGCGGCAAGCTGCTGGTCCGGGATCGGATCAGCGCGCTCATTGATCCGGATACCGAATTCCTGGAACTGTCCCCGTTCGCCGGCTGGGACATGTACGGCGGCGAAGTGGCTGCAGGCGGCATCGTCACCGGTATCGGCCGCATCTGCGGCCTCGAATGCATGATTGTCGCCAACGATGCCACGGTCAAGGGGGGCACCTATTACCCCATCACCGTCAAGAAGCATCTCAGGGCGCAGGACATCGCGCTGGAAAACCGCCTGCCCTGCGTCTATCTGGTGGACTCGGGCGGCGCCTTCCTTCCCCTGCAGGACGAGGTGTTCCCGGACCGGGATCATTTCGGCAGGATTTTCTACAACCAGGCGAACCTGTCCGCGGCAGGCATCCCCCAGGTCGCGGTCACGATGGGTAGCTGCACGGCCGGAGGCGCCTACATTCCCGCCATGTGCGACGAAAGTATCATCGTCCGCAATCAGGGCACGATCTTCCTGGGCGGCCCTCCCCTCGTCAAGGCGGCCACCGGTGAGGAGGTGACCGCCGAAGAGCTGGGCGGAGCGCAGGTCCATGCAACCGTCTCCGGCGTGGTCGATCATGTCGCCGAAAACGACCGGCACGCGCTGGAGCTTGCCCGCCGAGTCATCGCCAACATGCGCCGAAGCAAGTCGCCGGACCTGTCGTTCGAGCCTCCCCGGGAGCCGGCCTACCCGTCAGGCGAACTGCTGGGCATCGTGCCCGAGGATTCCCGCAAGCCGTTCGACATCCGGGAGGTGATCGCCCGCATCGTCGACGCCAGCGATTTCGACGAGTTCAAGGCCGGATACGGAACCACCCTGGTGTGCGGCTTTGCCCGCCTGCACGGGTATCCGGTCGGAATCGTCGCCAACAACGGCATCCTGTTTTCCGAATCGGCCCTGAAAGGCACTCACTTCATCGAATTGTGCTGCCAGAGAAAGATCCCCCTGATCTTCCTGCAGAATATCACCGGATTCATGGTTGGCAGGAAGTACGAGTCGGGCGGTATCGCCAAGGACGGCGCGAAGATGGTCGCCGCCGTCTCCTGCGCCCGGGTTCCCAAATTCACCGTGGTGATCGGCGGCAGTTTCGGCGCCGGCAACTACGCCATGTGCGGACGGGCCTTCGGGGCGCGGTTTCTGTGGATGTGGCCGAATGCCCGGATTTCGGTGATGGGCGGCGAGCAGGCCTCGAACGTGCTGACACAGATTCGGCTTGATGCCAAGCAGGCCCGGGGTGAAACCTGGTCCGAATCCGAACAGGATGCATTCAGGCAACCGATACGGGAGCAGTACGAAACCCAGGGCCATCCCTATTACGCCAGCGCCAGGCTGTGGGACGACGGCATCATCGATCCCCGCGACACCCGCCGGGTCCTGGCGCTCGGCATCTCCGCCGCCCTGAATGCGCCGATACCCGAAACCCGCTTCGGGATATTCAGAATGTAGCGGCCGCCGTGTTCGAAAAAATCCTCATCGCCAACCGGGGCGAGATCGCCTGCCGAATCGCCCGTACCGCCCGACGCCTCGGCGTCTTGACCGTGTCGGTCTATTCGGATCCCGACCACAATGCGCTCTTTACCCGGACCTGCGACTCGGCCATCCCTCTCGGGGGCGCAACGCCGACCGAAAGCTATCTGGACATCGACAAGATCATTTCGGCGGCCAGCGAATCCGGCGCCGAAGCGATCCATCCGGGGTACGGCTTCCTGTCCGAGAACGCTGAATTCGCCGACCGCTGCCGGGCTGCCGGGCTGGTGTTCATCGGTCCCGGGCCCGAGGCGATACGCATCATGGGCTCGAAGGACAGTGCGCGCTCCGCGGCGCAGGACGCCGGCGTCCCGGTGCTTCCCGGATACGACGGGGAAGATCAGGACCCGGAAGCCCTGCTTCGTCATGCCGAAGCGGCAGGCTACCCGGTCCTGATCAAGGCGACCGCAGGCGGCGGCGGAAAGGGCATGCGGGTTGTCGCATCGTCCGGCGACTTCCTTCCGTCCCTTGAATCGGTAAAACGGGAAAGCCTCTCCGCGTTCGGAGACGACCGGGTGCTGATTGAAAAGTACATGCCGACAGCGCGCCACATCGAGATCCAGATTTTCTCCGACAGCCACGGCAATGCCGTCCACCTGTTCGAGCGCGACTGCTCCATGCAAAGACGCTATCAGAAGGTCATCGAGGAATCCCCGGCTCCGGGAATGTCCGAAAGGCTCCGCAACTCGATGACTCGGGCCGCGGTCGACTGTACCCGGGCCATCGACTACGTCGGTGCGGGCACGATCGAGTTTCTGGTCGATTCGGACCGTTTCTACTTCCTCGAAATGAACACGCGACTGCAGGTCGAGCACCCGGTCACGGAAATGGTAACCGGACTGGATCTGGTCGAGTGGCAGTTGCGGGTCGCCTGCGGGGAACCGCTTCCGTGTTCCCAGGAGGACATCCGGCTGAACGGCCATGCCATCGAAGCGCGAATATACGCTGAAAATCCCGGCAGGGGTTTTCTGCCTGCAACCGGTGACATCCTGCTGATCGACCATCCTGCCGATGCCGACCCGGGCGGACGGATCCGGGTCGACACCGGAATCGACCGGGGCAGCCGGATCACCCCGCACTACGACCCGATGATCTCGAAGCTGATCGCCTGGGACAAGGACCGCGACGGCGCCCGCCGGAAGCTGGCCGATGCCCTTCGACGCTACCGGATCCTGGGCGTGCCCACGAACACCGGGTTCCTGCAGTCGACTCTCGAATTGCCCGATCTTGTCAAGGGCCGCTACGACACGCAATACCTGACCCGGCATCTGGACGATATCCTGGCACAAGCCCCGCAATATCCTCTTGCCGTCCATTGCGCCTGCGCCTGGATGTTTCTGGGCGATCTGAAAACGCAGCGCGAGCGTCAGGCACGGGAGGCGGACCGGTACACGCCCTGGCTGGCTCCCGGCCGCCTGTTCACCCAGCCACCCCGACGATATCGCTTCGAATGCGCGATGGACAATGAACGACACGATCTCGATTTCACGTTCGACGAGGGAAGATTCGAGTTCGAGGACGGCGTGATCCTGACCGCGCGGATTGCCGACAACGGATGCATGGAAGTGGCGGGGCCGGGCCACCGGGCCCGGATATCGGCCGCGAACACGAGCACCGCCGTCTTCATCCATATGGAAGGCCGGCACCACCGGATCGGTCTGATCGACAGTTCTCGGCCGGAGCGGGACGGACCGGGAGCGGGCGGCACCGTGTTTTCCCCGATGCCCGGCACCGTGATCGAGGTGCAGGTTCAGCCGGGCCGGACCGTCAGGCAGGGAGACCGACTCCTGTGCGTCGAGGCCATGAAAATGGAGCACGAGATTCTGGCCCCGGCGGCCGGAACCGTGAAAGCGGTCCACTGCAACCCCGGCGACTCCGTCACGGAGAACACGCCACTGGTACTGATCGAGGCAGCATGATCCCCGAGTCGGTCAGAATTGTCGAGGTCGGCCCCCGGGACGGGTTGCAGAATGAACCGACCGCTCTCGGGGTTCCGGACCGCGTTGCCCTCATCCGCGATCTCGCACAATGCGGCCTCAGGCACATCGAGGCAGGCAGCTTCGTCCGAGCGGACCGCGTTCCCCAGATGGCGGAAACGGACCGCGTTCTGGCCCGGCTGGACCATAATGCCGGAATCGGCTATCCCGTCCTCGTTCCCAACATGCGCGGCCTCGAGAACGCCCTGGATGCCGGTGCCCGGGAAATCGCGGTGTTCGCGGCGGCCTCGGAAACGTTCAGCCTGCGAAACATCAATTGCAGCATCGAGCAGAGCCTCGAGCGCTTCTCGGCCGTGGCGGAGAAGGCCTCGTCCCGTGGCATCAGGACAAGAGGGTACATCTCCTGCGTGCTCGGCTGTCCGTACGAGGGTGCCGTGCCGCCCGGCAGCGTGCTGGAGGTCGCGAAGCGCCTTTCGGACATGGGATGTTATGAAATATCCCTCGGCGACACGATCGGCACCGGAACCCCGAATGCGACCCTGGCGCTGATCGAGACCGTGGCATCCGCGATTCCCCTTGACAATCTCGCCGTGCATTTTCATGATACCTACGGGCAGGCGCTGTCGAACATCCTGATCGCGCTGCAGATCGGAGTTTCAGTGATAGACTCGTCCGTCGCCGGTCTGGGCGGCTGTCCGTATGCGCGCGGAGCAAGCGGCAACGTGGCCACCGAGGACGTGGTCTACATGCTTGACGGAATGGGCATCCGCCACGGCATCGACCTGGACCTTCTGATCACCGCAGGCCGAACCGTCTGCGCCCTGCTCGACCGTCCGGTGATGTCCCGGGTAAGCCTTGCCAGACAATCCAAATCTTCGGGAAATTGACATGAAACAGGTTCTGGGATTCGATGTATACGGGACACTGATCGATACGCACGGCGTGATCACGCTGCTCGAGACCATGATCGGGGAATCCGCGCCCCGCTTCTCCATGGCCTGGCGGGAAAAACAGCTGGAGTACACTTTCCGGCGCGGACTGATGGGCCGCTACAGGAATTTCGGCATCTGCACCCGGGACGCCCTGGAACACACCGCGAGATCGCTTGGCCATTCCCTGACGGAGACACAGAAGGAGGAACTCATCACCGCCTACGGCACGTTGCCGGCCTTCCCCGATGCCGTTGCCGGGCTGGAAGCGGTCAAGGCCACGGGCCAGGCCATGCACGCGTTCTCCAACGGACAGCTGCACGCCGTCGACCGGGTGCTGGTGAACGCCGGCATCCGGGACTACTTCGGGGACACCGTGAGTGTCGACACCGTCGGGACCTTCAAGCCTTCGCCGCAGACCTACCGGCATTTCATGGACAGCACCGGCTGCGGCCCGGGCAATGCCTGGCTGGTATCGAGCAACGGTTTCGACGTGATCGGCGCCGCGGCGATGGGAATGAATACGATCTGGATCCGGCGCGACGACCGGCTCGTCCTCGATCCCTGGGAATTCCGGCCGACGGCCGTGCTCGATTCCCTGGAACGCATTGTCGAAGTCATCGGAGTCTGAGCCATGGAACGGACACCCGACTTTTTCAGGGCCGTCGACCGGGCCAATCTGCCGGGATCACTCGACATCCAGCCGGTCGAGATCGGCAGGGATCATGCCGTTCTCGAGATGCCGATAAGACCCGATCACCTCAATCTTCTGGGCTCCGTCCACGGAGGGAGTGTCGTGGCCTTGGCGGATACCGCCGCCGGATACGGCACCTATGCGAATCTTCCGGACGGGGCGGAAGGGTTTACCACGATCGAGCTCAAGTGCAATTTTATCCGTGCTGCCGGCGACGGAATCCTGAGTTGCCGGGCGAAGCGCCTCCATCAGGGCAAAACCACCCAGGTCTGGGATGCAACCGTGTTCGAGAAGGCCGGTGGCAGAAAGATCGCCGAATTCCGCTGCACCCAGATCATCCTGTATCCGAAATGAAGCGAATGAATCGACTGCCTCCAGCCGACCGGAAACATTTGCATACACGGTCTATCCAGTGCCTGGGATACGAGCGGGACGACGGATTGTGGGATATCGAGGCCACGCTTGTCGATCACAAGACCTACGGTATCTCGAATCATGAACGGGGCGAGATCCGGCCAGGCGACGCCATCCACGAGATGACGGTCCGCCTGACTCTCGATCTGGACATGGTGATACAGGATGTGGATGTCGCCATGCCGTCCACACCGTTCTCGCTTTGCAGAAGCGCAAGCAAGGCCATGAGCCGGCTCGTCGGGCTCAAGATCGGAGGCGGATGGATGCGCGAGGCCCGGGATCGGATCGCCCGGACTGAAAGCTGCACCCACGTCATGGAATTGCTCGGCCCCCTGTCAACCACCGCCTATCAGACCATGCACTGGGCGATCGAGGAAAGAGAAAAGAGCCAACCAAAGCGAGGCGCACCGGCCATCCTGGACCAATGCAGGTCCTTGGCAAGAGACAGTGCCGTCGTCAAGATCATGTGGCCCGAATTCCACGAGAGCAATCCCGGGGACTCTTGACCCGCATCCCCGTTTCCGGTCGGGTTCGACCGACTCGGAATCCGTCTGATGCGTGCCCGGCCACGCTCGCTACCCTCCCCTCCGTGCGACCCCGTCGAAACAGAAATCGGGAACCGTTATTTCGACCGGTCGTACTGTCTGCTCGCTTCGCGCCGGTTTGCGGACACCTGACGGATTTGTCAACCGGTCGTGTCAATTGGATACAATAAGCCGCATCAACCAAGGCGATCACGGGAAGCCCGAGCCCAGACCATGGATACCCTTCATATCGACAACATTCCGTTTGAAACCGATCCGGAATTCGATCACCGACCCAGCATCGGACTGATCGTCCTCGCCTCCGACCACACGATCGAAGACGAATTCCGGCTGATCTCCCAGAAATTTCCGCCGATCCGCCTGCATCACAGCCGCATCTCCAATGTCGACCGGGTCACTCCGGACAGCCTTCGTGACATGGAGCACCGGATCGCCGAATGCTCCGCGCTGCTGACCCCGGGCAGTGACATCGACGTCGTCGCCTACGGATGCACGTCCGCCAGCACGGCGATCACCGAAGATCGGGTTTTCGAATTGATCCGAAGCTCCAAGCCCCGGGCCCGGTGTACAACACCGATCACCGCCGCCTTCGCTGCCTTCACGGCATTCGGGGCAACGCGGATCGGACTGCTCACTCCCTATGTAAAGGAGGTCAACGCCATCGTCGCTGAATACATCCGCAACCGGGGTTACGAGGTGCCGGTATTCGGCTCGTTCAATGAGGGGCTGGATTCCGTGGTTTCCCGAATCTCTGCGCAGTCGGTCATGGACGCCGTCCACCGAATCCTGGACAAGGCCGATGTGGATGCGGTGTTCGTATCCTGCACCTCCGTCAGGCTGGTGGAATTTTGCGAACGGCTGGAAACCGATATCCGGCTTCCTGTCACCACTTCAAACCACGCGATGGCCTGGCATGCCCTGAGACTGGCCGGGCTGGAGCACCGGCCTGACGGCCTCGGCTCCCTGTACCGGATGCCGCTACCGAAACGGCTATAGCGACCGGATTCATTCGATGCTGACAGGAGGATTGCGGACGCAGGTCGCACCACCCTCGCACGACAGGGTCTCTCGCCCGGATCAGTCTGCCGGACCCGCCTTCCTGGCCAGCAGCAACCCGTCGCCGACAGAAATCATCGACACATCCACACGCGCATCGCCGTGGGCGAAACGGATCAGATTCCGTATGGCCCGGGTGTCTTCCTCCGTGTTGTTCGGATCGGCAACAGCTCCGCCCCAGAACGCGTTGTCAACCAGCACGAGGCCGCCCGGTCGCAACAGTGCAAGCGCCCTTTCGTAGTAGTCGAGGCCATTGGCCTTGTCGGCATCGATGAACACAAGATCGATCCGTTCCGCAAAACCCGAATCAAGCAGCCCGTCCAGGGTCTCGAGCGCCGGCGCAATCCGAAGATCGATCTTTCCGTCCACCCCGGCATGCTCCCAAAAGGGACGGCCGACCGACGTCCATTCGCGGGAGATGTCGCAGGCAATCAGCCTGCCGTCGGACGGCAGCGCCTCGGCCATGGCCAGGGTGCTGTAGCCCGTAAAGGTGCCAATCTCGACAATCGTCCGTGCAGCGATCAGCTTGACCAGCAATGCCATGAACTGGCCCTGATCCGGTGAAATCTGCATCATCGCCTGTTCCATCGACGACGTCGTCTCCCGCAGCATGCGCAAGGATTCGGACTCCCTGAGAGAATGATCCAGGATATACCGGTACATCTGTTCGGTGTTCTTGACAGGATTTTTGGCCATGGTATCGCTCAGTATGACAGGTCGTTGCCGGTGATCGCAACAGGGCCTTGCGGACCATCAAGGATCGCCTCGAGATACGGGGCCTGGCGGTCGTCAAGCTCATGAATCTCGACTTCATCGATCGCCTCGATCGCTTCCAGGGCTTCGCCAAGCCATTGCGGCCTGTTGTGAAACAGGCGCAGCGACTCGAGCCGCCAGCCGGAGCCCGTCATCCGGCTTGCCGGATGAAAATCCGTCTGCCATTCGATGCAAAGCGGCAAAAGCCCCCCGGCCGGCATGCTGCCGTCCTCCCGGAATGCCACCTTCCATCTCAGATCGTCCCGGGCCGCTTCCACAATCTCGCCGGGCGGCACGACCGAATTGACAACCAGCGCCTCGAGATCCGGCGTGTTGATGGCCCATGTCAGAAGCCGGGGCGACGTTTGAAGCCAGTTCCTGACATACGGATCGTCCAGCCCGAACCATCGGGGGTGCCGGGGCGCATCGAGGGTCGGATCGATCGCGATCACCTCAAGATAAACCGCTTCCCCGATCGCCATGACTAGGTTGTGCGTTCCCATGAACAGATGCCGACCGCCCGGCGGGATGTCCACTCCGAGCGCATTGCGAATGTACAGGCTGCCCTCCTCGAGGGTTTTCGCTGCAATGACGATATGATCCAGTCGGGATGTCATGGAAACTGTCCGTGATCCGGGCATCCGCCCGGACATCACGATTATACCGGACCGTCCGGGGCTTCCCGGCCTCGATCGGAAACTGCCGACGCGGTCCCGGACAGGGAATGACGGCCGGATCTATACCCCGGCGTGCAGGCCCGGGTTGACGAGGCCAGCGACGGACCGGCCGATCAGATCCAGCCTGGCGACGTTTTCGATCCTCGGCCCCAGTACGCTCATCACGGACTCGTCGATCAGATCATTCCACAACCCGCACTCCGCGGCCAGGTGAATGATCATCGTGTCCCGGGCCGTGGGCATTTCATGATTGAGCAGGATTCCGGCAATGCGCCGACGAACATCCCGGAACGGAATCCCATTCTGCGCCAGAAAGTGCCGACTGCCCATCACGAAGTACCGGTCGTTCACGCTGTGGACCAGAATGCCCCTGTCCACGAGCCGGTCCAGGAGTTCCTGCTGCACGGCCTCGGCCTCTTCGGCAAAGCTGTCGACCCAGTCGCCGACTCGATGCCGAATCCCGTTTTTCCCGATCCAGGACAGTGCCCGATCGAGAACAGGGTCTCCTGACGATCCGGGATCGACAAGAGTCAGGTTCTCGCTGTCGACCTCGATTCGGCCCTGCTCACACAGATCCAGCAGGATTGCGCCGGCAATCATGCCGCATACGACCCTGGGCGACAGTTCATAGTTGGCGCATCCATGGTCATAATCGAGGATCAGGAGCAGGACCTCCTCGCTGATCGTCATCATGAGCGACTTGTCGGCGGTCCATGTCGAATCATGAGTGATTTCCAGATTTCTTTTTGTATTCACGGTCTCACCTCATTGACTCCGTTGTCTTTTCTCCTGCGCAAGCATCGACAGGTAATGTGACGTTCGGAGTTCATCTTCTGCAGGTCCACGAGGTTGAAGTTTCTGTTTATTACAGTAATGTTACAATTATATGATATAAATATTACAGAATGTGAAATTTTTCAATCCCTATCTCGTCTGCGCAGTCAACTCCCCTCTGCTTGTCCGCCCGGATGTCCGAACAGATCATTCATCTATTTGATTTTCGTGTATTCTTGAATACTGGCATTCATACGGGCATTTCCCAGGTGTCGACTTTCACTGCCGGATCAGGGGCGACAGGCAGGCTTTTATGAAAATTCCGGGACCCGGGCAACCTCGACGGTCCGTGATTCGGGACCATGGCCCGGCGGCAGGAAAAGGGCCGGGCGGCGGATCATCCCCGTTCCGTGCGGATTCGGCTAAAATCGATGGTTCCCGATGCCTGCACGGTGAATCGGACGCGACAGAACCGATTCCCGCGACGGCCCGAATGACCATTGTCCGGATATTGAATTGTGAACGGCGCCGATCTGATTGCAAAAATACTGAAGATGGAGGGGCTTGAGATCCTGCCGGCCTTTCCCCACTCCGACCTGATTGACAGCTGCGCAAAGGAAGGAATCCGGCCGATCATCGTGAGGCAGGAGCGTCAGGCGCTCCATATTGCCGACGGCTACACCCGGATCAGCGCCGGACAGAGGCTGTGCTGCACGACCGTCCAGTACGGGCCCGGGTCTGAAAACGCGGCCGGGGCCGTCGCGCAGTGCTACGCCGACAACGTCCCGGTTCTCCACATTCCGGGCGGATATCCCGCGCACGATGCCCACGTCTCGCCCAACTACCGCGCCTCGGACAGCCAGCGAACCATCACCAAATGGTGCGCGACGGTTCCGGACATCGGACGGATCCCGCTCATGATGCAAAACGCGATGTCCGTGCTGCGCAACGGGCGTCCGGGCCCGGTCACTCTGGAGGTGCCGGCCGACCTCTTCGTCTCGGAAGCGGGCGCGGAGCATCTTTCCGCCTACCGCACCGTGTCCCGCAGTGCGCCCGTCGCCGATACCGCGTCGCTTGAGCATCTTGCGGACATTCTTCTCGATGCGGAAAACCCGGTTATCGTCGCGGGCCAGGGAATCCTCTATTCCCGGGCTTGCGAGGCGCTGAGGAATCTGGCCGACATGATGAAAATCCCGGTCATCTCCACCCTGAACGGAAAGGGCTGCTTTCCCGAGGATCACGAACTGTCGCTGGGATGTGGCGGCGGATCCCGGCCGGATGTTGTCAATGCCTACCTGGACAAGGCGGATGTCCTGGTCGGCCTGGGCACCAGTTTCACCCGGTCCGAGTACATCACTCCCTTTCCGACCCGGGGAAAGCGCATCGTTCAGTTGACCAATTGCGAAAACGACATCGGCAAGGACTATCCTGCCGATCTCGGGATCATCGGCGATGCGCGGGCGTCCATGTCGGTGCTGATCGATATCCTGTCCGCCAGGGCCGGCGCCCGTGACGGAAGGCGCCAGCATGTCGTCCGGGACATCTTCGAAATGAAGCAGCGGTTCAGCCAGGCGTGGCGCCCCCTCCTTGAATCGGACGAGGTGCCGATCAACCCCTACCGGGTCATTGGCGATCTGATGAAAACCGTCGATCGGGACAGGACCGTCGTCACCCACGACGCCGGATCGCCCCGGGACCAGATGACCGCGTTCTTCGAAACCACGATCCCCCACGGATACATCGGCTGGGGAAAGACAACCCAGCTGGGCATGGGCCTTGGCCTGGTCCAGGGAGCGAAGCTGGCGCGTCCCGAGTGGGACGCCATAAACGTCATGGGCGATGCGGCAATCGGCATGGTCGGGATGGATTTCGAAACCGGGGTGCGCAACCGGATCGGTACGACCACCATCATTCTGAAAAACGGGCTGATGGGCGGATATTCGAAGTATCATCCGAATGCATCGGAAAAATACGGGATCGAGGTACTCGGGGGCGACTACAGGGAACTTGCGCAGGCACTCGGAGGATACGGCGAGCGGGTGGAACGACCCCGGGACATCGCACCGGCCATAAAGCGGGCGCTAAAGAGGAACCGGGAGGGCGTACCGGCCCTGCTGGAAGTCGTCACCCGGGAGGAAAGCCGGATTCCGAAAAACCTGCCCTCATGCCTCTAGGCCGATCACGGAGGCGGTATGAGCATTGAACGCCGGTTCCCTTGCGTGGCGGACATGCGACGGGCCGCCAGCAAGCGCGTCCCGAAATTCGCCTTCGATTATCTCGACAACGGAATCGGCAGCAATCTCGCGATCCGGAACAACAGGAATTCCCTGGACCGGGTCAAGCTGGTTCCCCGCTATCTGGTCGAGAAAAACTATATCCCCGACTGTTCCGCCTCGATCCTGGGGCAGTCATTCAGCCAGCCCTTCGGCGTGGCCCCGATCGGGCTTGGCGGGATCATATGGCCCAACGTGGCGCAACATCTGGCCGAGGCGTCAAGGGCCTCCAATATTCCGTTCTGCCTGAGCGGGTTTGCCACCGCGCTGATCGAGGACATCCAGGACATCGCGGGCGAAAATGCGTGGTATCAGCACTACCTCTGCACCGACGATGACCTGAACCGAAAGATGTTCAGGCGTGCGGAGGCCTGCGGATACACGACCCTGGTGATCACCGTGGACATTCCCACCGCAACCCGCAGGGACCACGACATCCGGAACGGCCTGTCCGTACCGCCCCGTTTCAATCCCGGCACACTCTGGCAAATCCTCAAGCGCCCGAAGTGGGCGATGGAAACCGTCCGTCACGGCATACCCCGGTTCCGGAACTACGCGGAAGTGATCCCGAAAAATGCGAATCTGGATCAGCTCGGGCTGTATATCCAGGAACTGATCGAGGGGCATGTTACCGGAGACAGGCTGCGCACGGTCCGGGATCTCTGGCCCCACCGCCTCGTCGTCAAGGGGATTCTGGGAAGCGAGGATGCCATCGATTGCAAGGCGATCGGTGTTGACGCGCTGGTGATTTCCAACCACGGGGGACGGCAGCTTGACGCTGCCCACAGTCCCTCCGAACGGCTCGGAATCATCCGGGAAGCGGTCGGCCCCGGGATGCCGATCATGGTCGACGGCGGCGTAACGACCGGCCTGGACATCGCCCGATATATCGCTCTCGGCGCCGATTTCGTGCTGGCGGGACGCGCTTTCATGTATGCCGTTGCGGCCATGGGAAAGACGGGTGCCGATCATGTCATTGATATACTCTCGCGGGAACTTCGAATGACGATGTCCCAACTCGGATGTGCCCGGGTGGAGGATTTGCCAGGATTTCTCGATTCCCCGCATATTCCATGACCAGGAAAAGCAATCATGAATAAGACAATCATCCGCCTGGCCTCCATGATCGGCTGGATGGCCTGTGCCGGACCGGTTTTCCCGGATCCTGCCCTGATTTACGATCTCGGGCAGAAGTATGACAAGTCGTTCAACGAGAGCGCCTTCAACGGTGCCGAGAGATGGCGGACCGAAACAGGAGGAAGCTTCCGCGAAGTCCAGCTTCAGTCCGAAGCCCAGCGCGAGCAGGCGATTCGCCGGGCAGCCGAAGCCGGAGACAGTCCGGTGGTCATGGTCGGATTTTCCTTCGGGACCGCTCTCGCCACCGTCGCGCCGGACTATCCGGACACCCGCTTCGTGATCATCGACATGGTCGTGGAGATGGACAATGTCCGCTCCGTCGTGTTCAAGGAGCATGAAGGATCGTATCTCGTCGGACTGATTGCCGGCATGACCACCGAGTCCGGCGTGATCGGATTCGTCGGGGGCATGGATGTGCCGCTTATCCGGCGCTTTGCCTGCGGGTATGTCCAGGGTGCCAAGGCGGCCCGCGAAAACATCACCGTCATCCAGAACATGACCGGGACCGACCCCTCCGCATGGAGCGATCCCGTCAAGGGCGCCGAACTGGCCCTGGCCCAGATCGGGGCCGGAGCGGATGTCGTGTATCATGCGGCAGGCGCAACCGGGATCGGTGTGCTGAAGACCGCCGCCGACTCCGGCATACTGGGCATCGGGGTGGACCTGAACCAGAACCATCTCTATCCCGGATCGGTCCTGACCTCCATGATCAAGCGGGTCGACCTGGCGGTGGAGACGGCATTTGCCGACGGGGCACAGCTTGAGACCGGGATATTTCCTCTGGGGCTCGCCGAAGACGGCATCGGATATGCGCTGGACGAGCACAATGCCGCCCTGATCGGCGCCGGAGCCCGAGCCGCCGCCGAGACAGCCCGCAAGCAAATCATTTCCGGGGAGATCGCGGTCCACGACTACATCCAGAGCGACAGCTGCCCTGTCCAGTAGACCGGATCAGCAAGCATGGCCGCAGAGGCGATCGATACGGCTTCACGGAAGCCGGCCGCGCCGGCAATCGAACTCCGGAACATCACCAAATCGTTCGGTTCCATCCGGGCAAACCGCAACGTCTCCCTGACCATTGAACGGGGGACCATTCACGGAATCGTCGGCGAAAACGGTGCCGGAAAGTCGACTCTCATGTCCATTCTCTACGGCTTTTACCGGGCCGACGAGGGAGAGGTCCGGATTCATGGAATCCCAACCCCGATCCCTGACACGCGATCGGCGATTCGCGCCGGAATCGGAATGGTGCACCAGCATTTCAAGCTGGTACACAATTTGTCGGTTCTCGAAAACATCGTTCTGGGGGCCGAGGACGACTTCATCCTCGAACGCTCGCTGACCCGCGCGCGAAGCCTTCTGCTTGACCTGGCCCGGGACCATCAGCTGGAAATAGATCCTGACGCCATCGTCGAGAAGCTCTCCGTCGGCCTTCAGCAACGGGTTGAAATCCTCAAGGCCCTGTTTCGAAGGGCCGATATCCTGATTCTCGACGAGCCGACCGGAGTACTCGCGCCGTCCGAAGCGGAACGCCTGTTCGCCATTCTAAGAGGCTTGAAGAACGAGGGTCGGACCATTGTCATGATCACCCACAAGCTCCACGAGGTGATGGCTGTCACCGACACGGTCAGCGTCATGCGCCGGGGAGAAATGGTGACGACCTGTCGAACCTGCGAAACCGATGCCGGGAAACTCGCCGAATTCATGGTAGGAAGAAAGGCCCTGTTCCGGGTTGCCCGGGACAGTGCCGAGCCCGGCGAAAGGGTTCTGGATATCCAGGATCTGTCGGTTGTCGGCCGTCGCGGCAACGAGGCAGTCAGGCGCGTCAGCCTGTGTGTGCACCGAGGAGAAATCGCCGGCATCGCGGGAGTCACCGACAACGGCCAGGCCGAGCTGCTCGAGGCGCTTGGAGGGATCAGGCCCGCTACGGGCACGATCCGGATAGCCGGTCGGGAGATTGACTGCTCCCGGCGGGCGGCCAGCGCGAGATCGATGCACGAGGCGGGTCTCGCCCATGTTCCGGAGGATCGCCAGCAACTCGGCCTGGTCCTCGACTTCCGGGCCTGGGAGAACATGGCGCTCGGATACCAGCACCGGTTCCGCCGGCCCCGAAGCAGGTTGTTGATGGACATCAGCGCTCTTCAGGACTTGACGGCGGACAGGATGCGCCGCTTCGACGTCCGTCCGACGAATCCTTCCATCCTCGCCGGGAGACTGTCGGGCGGCAACCAGCAAAAACTGGTGGTTGCAAGGGAATTTGGCAACGCCCCCAGTGTTCTGGTGGTGGGCCAGCCGACGCGGGGCGTGGATATCGGAGCGATTGAATTCATTCACCGACAAATCGTCGCCTTGCGCGATGCGGGCGCCGCCATCCTTCTGGTCAGCATGGATCTGGATGAAATCCTTGCCCTGACCGATCGGGTCGCGGTCATGTTCGACGGCCGCATTGTCGGCGAGCGCATAACGGCCGAAACCGACGCAACCGAACTCGGTCTCATGATGGCCGGCGTCGTTACGGAGTCTTTGCAATGACCTCCCTGCCAAGATGGGCCGACACGGCCCTGGTTCCGCTCTTCAGCCTGGCGCTGTCCCTCATGGTGGCCGGACTGATGGTGCTCTGGATCGGGGAGAATCCGTTCCACGCCCTGGGCATCATGCTGAAGGGGGCGGTCGGAACCGCCTACGGGTGGGGTTACACCCTCTATTATGCGACAAACTTCATTTTCACGGGGCTCGCTGTTGCGGTTGCGATTCATGCGGGGCTCTTCAACATCGGTGCGGAAGGCCAGGCCACTGTGGGCGGACTGGGAGCGGCGCTGGTCTGTCTGTCGCTGGAGTGGCCGCACTGGTCTCTGGCCTTGCCCGCAGCGGTCTGCGGCGCCGCCCTGTTCGGCGCGGCATGGGCAGCCGTTCCGGCCTATCTCCAGGCCAGGCACGGCAGCCACATCGTGATCACGACGATCATGTTCAACATCATTGCCTCGGCGTTGCTCGTCTACCTTCTCGTCAACGTGCTCAGGGCTCCAGGCCAGATCGCACTGGAGACTGCGTCCTTTCCTCCGGGCGCGCACCTTCCCACCGCGCATGAAATCCTGGGGTGGATGGGAATCGGTTTTCCCAAATCGCCTCCGCTCAACATCTCACTGCTTCTTGCTCTTGCCGGATGCATGCTGGTCTGGGTGCTGATCTGGCGAACCCGGCTTGGCTACGAGATCCGGACCTTCGGATTCAACGAGTCCGCAGCAATCTATGCGGGCATTTCGCCTTTCAGGATTGTCATGACGACACTGCTGATCTCGGGCGGACTCGCCGGACTGATGGCCATCAACACCGTGATGGGCGAGGCCGAACGGCTGCTGAACAACGCCGTGCAGGGTGCCGGATTCGTCGGAATTGCCGTCGCCCTCATGGGGCGTTCCCATCCCGTCGGCATCCTGCTTGCCTCCGTGCTGTTCGGCATCCTCTACCAGGGGGGAGCCGAACTCGAATTCCATATGCCGGCGATCGACCGGGACATGGTGATCTTCATTCAGGCTCTGGTGATCCTGTTCGTCGGGGCGCTCGACAACATGGTCCGATTCCCCGCTGAACGCCTGCTGGCCTTCATTGCCCGGACACGCTGATGGATTACACCACCCTTCTGCAGCTCCTGGATTCCACGTTGCGCCTTGCAACACCCCTGGTGTTCGCATGCCTGGCCGGACTGTATGCCGAACGGTCGGGGATTTTCGACATCGGACTTGAAGGCAAGATGCTGATTTCCGCCTTTTTCGCTGCCGGGACCGCCGCCGGGACCGGATCGGTCTGGATCGGGATGGCTGCCGGAATTGCCGCATCGTCAAGTCTCGCATTGCTGCACGGCGTGGCGTCCATCACCTTTCGGGGAAATCAACTGGTCTCCGGCATCGCCATCAACTTCCTGGCTTCCGGCGCAACGGCACTGATCGGACAGAACTGGTTCCGACTCGGCGGACAAACCCCGCTGCTCGACAGGGACAGCCGGTTTTCACAGATCGAGCTGCCATTCGCCGACGCCGTGTCGTCAATACCCGTGATCGGTCCGTTTTACATCGAGACACTCTCGGGCCATTCGATACTGGTGTATTGCGCCCTTGTGGCTGTTCCGACGACCTGGTGGCTGCTCTACAGGACCCGTTTCGGACTCAGGCTGCGCGCGGTCGGGGAAAACCCCGAGGCGGTCGATGTGGGCGGCATTTCGGTCGCGTTCCTGCGGTACCGGGCGATGCTGATATGCGGCCTGCTGTGCGGCATGGGAGGCGCCTATCTCTCGACCGGACTGGCGGGCGGATTCATCCGGGACATGACCGCCGGCAAGGGATTCATTGCCCTGGCCGCCTTGATCTTCGCGAAATGGCAGCCGGTTCCGGCCCTCTATACCTGCCTGCTGTTCGGATTCCTTGAGGCGGCCTCGATCCGATTCCAGAATCTCGAGATCGCAGGCATTGCGATTCCCGTTCAGCTGATGCAGGTTCTTCCCTACATCCTCACCGTCATTCTTCTTGCCGGCTTCATGGGCAGGGCCGTTCCGCCACGAGCCGGTGGCACACCGTATGTGAAAGAGCGATAGGACCGAGCCGGCTTCCGACCGGGAGAGGGTGCTCCTGGCACGGGGAGACCTTCCCTTGGGGAAGAATCGCCGAAACGGCTAGTGACTCTCGAATTGGACAGAATGCTCCATGATGATCTCTCGCAACTTCGACGCAACCGTATCCGGCCGGTGGCTCACCATCGAGACATGGCCAAGCCCCGGAATCTCGTGAAAAACCCCGTTCGGGACCAGGTCGGCAACAACCTTGCACATGGAGGGGGCGGTCTGAACGTCCTCGGAAAAGCCGATCACGTGAAACGGCACCGGACAGTTCTTGAGTTCTTCGCGGCAGTCAAACTCCAGACAGGCCTCCCACTGGGCGATCAGATCCGAAGGATTCCGCCCGGCAAACCGGGCCGTGTAGCGTAGCTTGATCTCTTCCCAGAACCGCGGATCGTGCAGGGCCTTGGCCGGAAAGGCGTAAGGCGCGTAATGCGGCGCAAGAAAACTCTCGGGCAGGATGATGCCCGCCTTGCGCAGGTCGATCTCCGCCTGCATCCAGTCCCGGGTGAAGCCATCGATGTAAGCGGCCGTACCCATGGGAATGGCAAGCCTGACCTTGTCCGGAAAGTCGATGGCGACCTGCTGGGTAACGAGCCCCCCGAGCGAGAGCCCTGAAACCACCGCTTCACCGTCACAAAAGGCATCGATCACCGCGGCGCAATCCCGGGCATAATCTCCCATGGCCCACGGCGCCGGCGGAGAAGTCGTCGCTCCCGCCCCCCGGGGATCGTAGGAGATACAGCGGAACGTATCGGACAGCCTGGCGAATTGCTGGGAATAGGCTTCTGCAGTCTGATCGCCCCCGGGGACAAAGACCACTTCGGGCCCTTCGCCCTCGACCACAACACGCATGGTTACCCCCTCTGCGCTCAGCGAGTGGATTCGGGCGCGCTCTTCGAACTTCGGAAAAGCGCTCACACCAGATTCCTCGAGACCGTCTCGGACCATGACTTCTCGGCCACGACGCCTTCCCCGTCGACGGCCCTGAGTCTCGCATCAATCTGCCAGTCGGTTTCCAGTGCCCGGACCGTAACCGAGACATCCAGATTCGCGCTCCAGTCGCCTCGTGCGTAGTGCTTGACCCAGGAGCAGACACCCACCGCAGAATTCGGATTGTCGGGATGGATTGAAAAGCGTTCACGGCTGATCGACCGGGTTTCGATCCCGGTGTGCACATGACGCTCAAGCCCGCTGTCGTTAAGGACTTCGCAGGTCTCGACGCCGGTCACCATATCGATCGATCGACAGCGCTCGTAGGCACCGTCCGACAGGACTTCGGACGCAAGGGGTGTGGCGCCTTCGGGATTCTGGAAATCATCCGGAGCGACGTCGCCCTGCCAGACCGGAAGATCGACTCGCGTGCCCGCCAGGGTCAAACTGGCCCTGGATTGGGAAGGCCAGACGACAGGCCAGTAGGCGGTGGACAGCGCCAGCCGCAGACGATGCCCTTTCGCAATCCGCTGTCCGCAGGCATTGAGCCTGAATCGAACGGGGACCGGTTCTCCGGGCATGGGCTCCGGTTCCGCGTGACTGTTGCGATGGGTCAGATTCAGTATCCCGTAGCTGATCCGGGTGGCCTTGCCGTCCTCCTGCACATCCGAAAGCACCGCGATCAGGTTGGCCTGGGGAACATTGCTTGCGATCCTGGCAGTCAGCACCGGAAAACCGAGAAGATCCAGATCATGATTCAGCGGCGCGGTGTCGAAGCAGACCATTGCGGCCTCCTCGTTCTGGTCAACCGGACCGTCCGGGACAACCGAGTAACCGCACCAGTTGCCCGCAGTGTATCCCGCGTTCTGGGGGGTTGACAGGATGACCGGTTCGCCCGGTTCCTCGGCAAGCATGCCGTCGGCTGGAAACAGCGTTTTCGTTGCAGCGGCCGCACCGGTCCATCCGGGAGCGGTAGTCCAGTGACCGGGGCGAGTCTCAAAAAAAGGAGAAGGGGGCACCGGGTGCTGAATCCAGGCGCGAAGCGGCGGTTCATCCATGATGCCGGTGTCGATGCCCTTGAGGTGCTGATCCCACCAGCGCAGACATTCCTGGAGAAAACCGATGCGCGGTCCCGGCACGGCGAAATGCGGGTACTTGTGCCCCCAGGGGCCGATCAGCCCCTTCCTTGGGCAACTCAGGTGTTCCAGCATGCGCAAGACGACGTTGGTGTATCCGTCCGCCCAGCCGCCGACCAGATAGACCGGAACGTCCACATCGGCGTAATTCTCGCAGATCGAACCGTGCGCGTAGAATTCATTGCGGTGCTGGTGCCTGAACCAGTCAACAAGCCAAAGGCCGTTGCCCTCCAGTCGCTCCAGCCACATTTCGCGCCAACGGTCGCCAACGATCGCCGGGTCCGGAGGCGTATGGGCAATGGCAAACGCCGTAGCTCCCCAAGCCAGCTTCTCGGCAAGCACCGCCCCGCCCATGAAATGAATATCGTCGGCATAGCGGTCGTCGGTGGAACAGAGCGATATCACCGCGCCCAGCGCCTCGGGACGTCGTGCGGCCACCTGGAGCCCGTTGAATCCGCCCCAGGAGATGCCGATCATGCCCACCTTGCCGGAACACCATGGCTGGACGGCCAGCCATTCGATGACAGCCAGGCAGTCCTCCTGCTCCTGCAGCAGGTACTCGCCGCGGCAGACGCCCTCGCTGTCGCCGGTGCCCCGCATGTCGACGCGAACCCCGGCGTAGCCGAAACCCGCAAAATAGGGGTGAGTCAGATGATCCCGCTCCACGGTCCCGTCGCGCTTGCGATAGGGCAGATACTCGAGAATGGCCGGGACCGGATCGTCTACGGCATCCTCGGGCAGCCAGATTCGGGCAGCAAGGCGCGTCCCGTCAGGCATCGGAATCCAGGTATTTTCGATTTCCCGGACCTTGCGCGGAAAGTCGGTGCGAATCGGGATGTCAGAAGTCATGTGCAATTCCAAGAGAATAGGGAGATCTCCGTGGTAGCGCCGATCGCCGGCAAAAGGCCTCGTTGATCCGGGGAATCATTGGATGCTCCTTGTCGCTGGCGGCCTGGCACCGGGGGCGAGCGGGGTATGGCAGGCGACATGGCGCTTTCGGCCATTTTCGGTGTAGGGCGTCTCCCGGGCACACCGGGCCTGCGCCCACGGACAGCGCGTGTGGAACTCGCAGCCCGGAGGCCGGGCAAGCAGCGAGGGCACTTCCGCCGGCAGCGATATCCGGTTCCGGGCCTTGTCCGGATCGGGTTCCGGGTTGGCGCTAAGGAGTGTGGCCGTATAGGGATGGGCGGGTGCCCGGAACATTTCCTCGGTCTCGCCAGCCTCCACGATGCGTCCAAGATACATGACCGCCATACGGTCCGCGACGTGATGCACCACATGCAGGTTGTGGGTGATGATAATCATGGCGAGGCCGAGGCGCTCGCGCAGGTCGTTGAGCAGATTCAGGACTTCGCCCTGCACCGATACATCAAGCCCGGCGGTCGGCTCATCGGCAATGATCAGCTTGGGATTCAGCGCGATCGCGCGGGCCACACCGACGCGACGCGCCTGGCCGCCCGAAAGCTGATGGGGATAACGATCGGAGAAATCGCCGGACAGCCCAACCAGGGAAAGAAGACGCCGGGCTTCCTCCTGGAGGTTTGCCTGGATCCCGTGGATGCGGAACGGCTCGACCACCAAATCCCCGACCTTCATGCGCGGAGACAGAGATCCGACCGGATCCTGGAACATCATCGCCATGTGCCGGCGAAGGGGCTTCATCTCGCCCGGACTCGAAGTCTCAATACGCTGGCTCATGAACGCCATCTCGCCTCTGGAGATATCCTGCAGTCCGTTGATTGCATGGGCGAGCGTCGTCTTCCCCGAACCGCTTTCTCCGACGAGAGCGAAGGTTTCGCCTGCGTCCACGTCAAAGCTCACTCCCGCCACGGCAAGGATCGGCTGGCGGTTGAACCAGGGCCCGACACGAAATGTGACCTCGAGATCGCGCACCGTCAGGATCATGGCTTCACCCTGTGACAGCAAGCCCGATGGCCGCCCATCTCGACCTCGGGCGGTGCCGTTTCGCAGATCGTTTCGCGCCGATCGCATCGGTCGGCAAAAATGCAGCCTTTCGGGGGATCACGGAGATCGGGAATCTCCCCGGGAATGGTCGGCAAATGCCGTGTCCGCGTGGACTGCCCTGCGGGGTCGCAGCGCAGCAGGCGCTCCGTGTAGGGATGCAGGGGATCGTGAAAGATCTGGCGGGTCGTGCCCCGCTCGACCACCTCCCCCGCATACATCACCACCACGTCATCGCAGAGCTCGGCAATCACGCCGAGATGGTGGGATATAAACAGAACGGAGCACCCGATCTGGGCCTGCAACTCCTGGAGCAGTTCGATGGTCGCCACCTCCAACGTGGCATCCAGAGCCGTGGTCGGTTCGTCGGCAATCAGCAGTACGGGTTCCATCATCATCGCCATGGCAATCGCGATGCGCTGTTTCATGCCTCCGGAGAATTCGTGGGGATATCGGCTCAGCGCGGATTTTGGATCGGGAATGCGCACCCGGCGAAGCATTTCCACGGATCTTGCGTTCTTTTCCGTTCGGCCGAGATCGGAACGATACTGGATGTGCAACATCTGCTTGCCCACGGAAATGACCGGATTGAGGGCCCCCATCGGATCCTGGAACACGGTGGAAATCCGCGAGCCGCGCATCGCCTGCATCTCGAGAGAATCCATTTGGGTCAGATCCCGCTCCTCGAACAGGATCTGGCCGCTCTCCACCTGGCCGTTGTCTGCAAGCAGTCCCAAAATGGCATTGATCAGGGTGGATTTGCCGCAGCCCGACTCGCCGACAACCCCGACGATACGGTGACGCGGCACATCAAACGACACGTTTCTGAGCGCACGCAACGGGCCGCCCTCCGTTCCAAAGGTGACATTGAGATTCCGTATCCCGAGAACATTCATCCGCGAGCCTTCAGCCGGGGGTCGAACACGTCGCGCAAGGTTTCGCCGAGGAAGGTGAAGCCCAGCGTGGTCAGGATGATCGGTAATCCGCCTGCAATGGCGATCCAGGGCGTGTCGCGGATTGCCGTGAAACCGTCGTTCAGGATCGCGCCCCAGGACGGTGTCGGCGGACGAACGCCGAGGCCGAGAAAACTCATGCCGGCTTCGATCGCGATCACCACGGGAATATCCATCGAAGCCAGGATCAGCAGCGGGCCGATGACGTTCGGCAGGACATGGGCGCGAAGTACGCGCGCCGTACCCGCACCCATGCTTTGCGCCGCGGTGACGAACTGGGCGGACTTGAGTGCCAGGGTCTGGGTGCGGATGATGCGTGCGTAGCCGGGCACGTTCACCAGCACGACAACGACCATGACCGCGGTCAGGGACGGGCCGAACAGCGTAACCAGGGCAAGCGCCAGCATGACCGTGGGAAAGCTCTTGATCGCGTCGAACAGGAGGATCATCAGATTATCCAGCCAACGCGGTCCGTACCCGGCAATGAGACCGAGCACGACCCCGATCACCAGCGACGCGGCGATCGAGATCAACGCAACCGACAATGCGATGCGCCCGCCATGCAGAACGCGGGAAAACAGATCCCGACCCAGCTGGTCGGTTCCCATGAGATGAGCCAGAGACGGACCCTGAAAGCGGTCCCGCGGCGAAATCCGGTTGGGTTCGGCCGCGACAAGGAGGTCGGCAAAGACAGCACCACCGATCATGAGAAGAACCAGCACGACACCGAACATGCCCAGCGGCTCGGAAAGAATCCGACGCAGGGATCCGAACAATCTAGAGGCGGCTTCGGACACGGGGATCAAGATATCCGACAACGAGGTCGGCGATCAGGTTGATCAGGATGAACAGCACCGTGGTCACCAGCACGGCACCGGTGACCAGCGGATAATTCCGGGTCAGGATGGCGTCGTAGACGAGCTTGCCGACTCCGGGTCGGGCGAACACGATTTCCGCAAACACCGCGGACGAGAGCATCTGCCCGATGCCGACACCCAGCAGGGTGACCGTGGGCAGGATGGCGATCGTCAGCGCATACCGGTATGTGATCTGCCGATCCGGCAAACCGAAGGCGCGGGCGGTCCGGATATGCGGCGCTTCCAGAACCTCGAGCATCGAGGCGCGGACCATGCGCGCGATATAGCCCACCCACCCGAGTCCGACCGCCAGAGAAGGCAAGATCAGGTGAACCAGCTGGTCGCCGATGTCGCCGGGCTCTCCCGCGCCGATGGCGGGAAGCCAGCGCAGGGACACCGAGAAGATCAGCAGCGCATAGATCGCGACCACAAAGGACGGTACGGCGATGACTGCAACGCTGAACACGCCGACAATCCGATCGGCCATGCCTCCGCGCTTAACCGCAGTCCAGCATCCAAGCGGAATGCCGAGCGCGATCGACCACGCCATGCCACCGACAATCAGCGCGAGCGTCGAAGGCAACTGCTCCATGACCACCTTGGCCACGGGACGGTTCGACAGCACCTCGTTGCCAAGATCGCCCTGCCAGGCATTGATGAAGAAGTTCCAGAACTGGATCCAGACCGGTTGATCGAGGCCCATCTTGATGCGCAGGGCCTCGCGCATGGCTTCCGTCGCGCGAGGCCCCAGAGCCACCGCGGCCGGGTCGCCGGGGATCAGATAGATCATCGCGAACAGCAGCAACATGGCCACCGACACGATGGCAACGGCCAGACCCAGCCGTTTGAGGGAATAGCTCAGCATCAGCCAGGTATCGGGCGGCCTGGATGGGCCGCCCGGAACCGGTCAGGCAGCCTTGAATTCAGAAAAAAGAGATTCTCCGTTCGGCTTCAGACCCGGTACGATGGTGTCGCGGTGAATCGCGCCGACCACCTCGTGAGTCAGAAACACGTAGCAGCCGCTTTCGTCCATGAGTCCCTGCATCTTCTTGTAGATCTCGTCGCGCTTGGCATTGTCGCTTTCCACCAGGCCCTGCTCGTGCAACGCCTTGTACTCGGCATTGTTGAAGCGCTCCCAGTTCCATACGCCGACCTGCTCGGGCGTGAACCACACCGTGGCCCAGCTTGGATCGGGCTGCATCGAGTAACGACTGAGGATAAGCTGGAGCTTGTTCCAGTAATCTCCATCCTTCGATCCAAGAGTCCAGAACGTTCCACTGTCGTTCTGCTTGATCTCGCAGGAAATCCCCACATCCGCAAGGTTGGCCTGGATGACCTGCGCTGCAGTCAGACGTTCGGACTGGTTCAGGATATCCAGCGTCACGGAAAGGTTCGTTGCGCCCTCCTGTTCAAGGAGTGCACGGGCCTTGTCCGGATCGTAGTCATATGTCACGCTGCTGCGACTGCCCGGCAAGCCCGGCGCAATGATGCCGTTTCCGACCGACGCTGCGCCGAAATAGGCGGCGTCCACCACTCCCTGCCGATCAACCGCATGCTGGACGGCGCGACGGATGTTCGGGTTGTCGAAAGGCGCCACATCCTGGTTGATCCCCAGCCAGACGTAAGCCAGCGAAGGCTTTTCCAGCACCACCGAACCTGCGGGCGGATCGGCCTTGAGTCTCGGCAGGGACGAAACCGATGTCCAGGTATAGTCGAGATCACCCGCCTCGAAGCCGCGCTCGGCCGTCGCAGGATCCTCGATGGGAAGGATGTGGATTTCGTCGAAGCCTCCGGGCTCATGCGCCCAGTCGGGATTCCGTCGAAGCACGGTTTTCTGTTTGGGCTGCCAGTCGGCCAGGATGTACTGCCCCGACTGCGCCACGGGCTGGGTCGTAATCTTGTCGCCCAACTCCTCCATGGCGCGTTTCGACAGGATGCATGACGCCGGCGTCGGCAAGGTCGTGCTCCACAGGGGAACGAACTTGTTCTTCAAGTGAATCAGGCCGGACAGCTTGTCCTTGACCTCGACCTCCTTCAGTGCAGACCAGTCGCCGGCATAGGGACTTTCCATGGCCGGGTCGGCAATCCGCTCAATCGAAAACTTCACGTCTTCGGCGGTCATCTGACCGTAACCGTCGGTGAAGCCGATATTGTCCTTGAGCGTGAACGCGATCGTCACGTCGTCGAGCTGGTCGATGCTGTCAACGGCGATCGCTTTCCATCCCCAGGTATCGCCCGCCTGCGGAATGACCATCGGCGCGAATATCGAGCGGATGATGTCGTCTTCCGGCAGCGACAGGCGGAAGGCGGGATCCAGCACCTGAAGATCCGAATAGGACCGAACCGTCAGGACCGAACCGTCCTGGGACAGCGCAAATCTCGGTACGGCCATCGTGGCCGCTCCGAATGCCCCGGCGGCGGCCAGGAAGGAACGTCGTGTCATGGTGTGTTGTTTCATAGTTTCACTCCTCAAGTTACAGTGTGTTATGGATATGTGAGATGGGATTACCCTGCTTTCCGGCCCTCTTGGACGTCCTTTTCCCGATGCTTCGACCCTTCGGAGACAACCACCTCCTTGGGGATCACGATCGGGGAAATGGCCCAGATGAGCTGACAGGGCTGGTTGGTGTTGTTTCGTGCGTTATGGATGATATCGGTCGGGAAACTGTAGCTGTCGCCCTCATAGAGCGTGATCTTCTCATCGGCGATCTGCAGCTCCAGTTCTCCCTTGAAGATCAGGCCGTGCTGCTCGCCCTCGTGCCGGTACATGGGATGGGCCGGACGGGAGGAATGGGGCTCGTAGGTGGCAATGCCCAGAAACAGGCTTCCGCCGATTGAACTCGACAGCAGTTCGTCCGAAAGCCCGAGCGCCTCGCTCTCCTCGCCGTAGAGGGTGTTCAGTTCACGCCGGTTGCGACGGCGGACAACGAAAGCGCGTTCCATGGGACCCTTGCCCGGCCGTCGGGCAAAAAACCAGTCCGCCGAGATATCCAGTGCATCGGCCACGCGACGCACCGTGGCCAGGGAAGGATTTGCGGCCCCCCTTTCTATCGCACTCAGGTGACTGATCGAGATACCTGTTGCCTCGGACAGTGTCTTGAGTGTCATCTGTCGTGCCTTGCGAACCTGTTGAATCTCCGACCCGATCATGATCAGACTCTCCGTCAGGGCGACGACATTTCGATCAGTGGCTTTAGCTTCCTCAACCATTCCGTGCTGAATTGTCGTAAATGCAGACGAGGCATAATTATCGCCCGGAATTACCGTTTTTCAAGAATAATATTGAAAAATTCCAGTCCACTTGTATCATTTGACCGTCAAAAGGCAGTTTCACGTGACAGAAAACGGACAAAAACGCCCGGAGGCCGGGGCCATCCGGGAAACCGAGCATTGCTGGATTCCAATGCCCGACGGAACCCGGCTCGCCGCGCGCATCTGGTGGCCGGCGGAC
Organism: Gammaproteobacteria bacterium; assembly: GCA_009841725.1. Lineage (GTDB taxonomy): Bacteria > Pseudomonadota > Gammaproteobacteria > Arenicellales > Poriferihabitantaceae > Poriferihabitans. Next base: position 5,170 of record VYGS01000024.1, on the reverse strand, counting down.
CGGGGATCCTTCCCGGCAATTCTCGAATACATTCCGTACCGCAAGCGCGACATGGTGCGCGCAAGGGATGAACGCAACCACCCCTACTTTGCGACCCACGGCTATGTCTGCCTGCGGGTCGACATGCGCGGTTCCGGTGACAGCGAAGGCCACATGCCGGACATGTATTCGGATGATGAACTGGCCGATGCCAGATATGTCATCGAGTGGATTGCCGCGCAGGACTGGTGCAACGGCCATGTCGGCATGTTCGGCACGTCCTGGGGCGGAACGGCGTGCCTGCAGGCGGCCGTGGATGCGCCAGGCCCCCTGAAAGCGGTGATCGCCAATTGTGCGACGGCAAACCGGTTTGACGACGACATCCACTGGATGGGCGGCGCCCTGCTTACCGACAGCCTCGAATGGGGGACGACCTTGCCCGCCATTCTCGCCGCACCGCCGGATGCCTCGACCGTGGGGGACGGGTGGCTGGATCTCTGGAAGGAGCGCCTGCAAGACCTTGCATTCCCTCTCGATGCCTGGATTCGGCATCGCACCCGGGGCAAATACTGGCGGCACGGCTCGGCGATGTTCAGAACCGAGCGCCTCTCGTGTCCCATTCTCTCGATCGGCGGCTGGTCGGACCGCTATTCGAATTCCGTGATGGGACTGGTACGGGCCCGGCCGGATATCTGCTGGGGCATCGTCGGGCCCTGGGGGCATCACTATCCGGATCAGGGCGAACCCGGGCCCGCGATCGGATTTCAGGATCTGGCACTCGAATGGTGGAACCGCTGGCTCGGAAACGGGGTCGGAAATCCCCCGAACTGGCCCCGACTGAGGATCTGGAAACGGGAATTTGATCCGCCCGGCGATCGGCTCGCCATGCGAAACGGAGAATGGATCGAAACGGCAGGCCACGAAGAAGCCGGAACCCGCACGCTGTTCCTGTGTACGGACAGTCTGACAAACCACCCTCCGACCGAATCCGGATCACTCGAAATTCCAAACGACCTGCGTCACGGCGAGTGCGCCGGAGACACCGGTTACTTCGGCCGGCTGGGCGGACTGCCCCTCGAGCAGTCGGCGGACGACGGCCGTTCGCTTTGTTTCGATTCCGCTCCGCTTGAAGAGGACCTCGATTTGATCGGCCATGCCGAGCTGTCCTTCGACATCGTACGCGATCTGGTGGAAGCGCAGCTCGTGTGCCGCCTGTGCGAGGTGACGCCCGACGACCAGTCCAGCCTCGTGGTCCGCCAGATCCGCAACCTCGCCCTCGACGATACGCTCGACGACCTCTCGCCTTTCAGTGACGGAAAACCCGCCCGATACCGTGTTCGACTGCCGTCCACCGCCTACCGGTTTGTCCGGGGCAACCGAATTCGGCTGGCCCTCGGAACATCGTACTGGCCCCTGGCCTGGCCACCATCCCGACCCGCATCGGTCAGGATCCTGACGCGGCAGGCCCGGCTCATTCTGCCCTCTCTCGTTCACAAGGCCGGATTGTCCGTGCCCTTGCCCGAAGCCCGGAGTCTTCCGGCCCGGCGGTCCTGGAAAAGTGAATCCGAGGGTCAGTTGCAAAGAGAACAGCCGGAACCCGCCGATCACCGGATTGACTCGTCCTGGAATCAGCCGCGCATCACATTCCGGTTTCCGGAAGCGGGTATCGCGATCTCGCTGTCGACCTCGGCACACTACCGAACCGACACGAGAGACTGGTCGGAACTCACCTGCACAATGGATCATGTTATCGAGATCTTCCGGAAAGACGGAACCGCCCGGATCGGGAGCTCCCTGTTCTCCAGAGCCGACCACGGCGGACTGGAAATCCAATGCACCCTGTCCGTCCACTGGAACCGGACCAATATCGCCGAAAAGGTGTGGCGGCATGCGTATCTTCCGCCGTTCAGCGATATCGGGCGACCCGAAGCGAAACACCCCGGCAACGAGACATGAACGGCCCCCGGATTGAAAAAGGTCGAGACAACCCCATCAATGATGGAAGCATGATTGGCCCGGGAGACCCGCTGCCGCCATCATTTGGTTGTCGATGTACAATTCGGTTTTCCGAGTCCAACGCCCTGAATCCATCCGGAGAAATTTCATGAAACTGCATATTTCCCTCAAGGTCGAAGACCTGGACAACTCGATCCGATTCTATTCAACGCTCTTTTCCAAGAAGCCGGATATCGTGCGCGATGATTACGCCAAGTGGGACGTCGAGGATCCCCCGGTGAATTTCGTGATCGAGTCCGGAAGGGGAGAGACCGGACTCGACCATGTCGGCATCCAGGCGGACAATCCGGAACAGCTGGACGATCTGGTGCATCGAATCAGGAAGTCGGATCAACCGCAACTGGATCTCGAAAGCACCACGTGCTGCTATGCGAAATCCGACAAGGCCTGGGTGAGAGGCACTGCCGGCGAGCGCTGGGAGGCCTTCCTGACACACAGCCACGACAGCGAAGAATACGGACAGGACAGCGCGCATCTGTTGCCGGCGGAATAGATTCCGGCGGGCTGTCCCCGGCTCATGTACTCGACCGCACAGCGATACTCGGCCGAATTCATCGGTACGGCCTTTCTGCTCGCAACGGTCGTCGGTTCCGGAATCATGGCCGAGAACCTGTCGCAGGGCAATACCGCCCTCGCCCTGCTCGGTAACACGATTCCGACCGGCGCCATACTGGTGGTCCTGATCACGATGTTCGGACCGGTCTCGGGCGCCCACTTCAATCCGGCGGTCACGCTGGTTTTCTTCCTGCGCAAGGAGCTGTCCGCCCTCGATTCCGCCGCCTATGTTGCGCTGCAGGTCGCCGGCGGCCTGGCCGGCGCGGCCGCGGCCCACATCATGTTCGAAATGGAGGTCATCCAGGCTTCCACCAACCATCGCACCGGCAGTGCCCAGTGGTTTTCAGAATGGGTGGCCGCATTCGGCCTGGTGCTCACGATCCTCATGGTTCTCCAGGTTCGCAAGGGCGCAGTGGCCATGGCCGTCGGCCTCTACATCACCGCCGCCTACTGGTTCACCGCCTCGACCTCGTTCGCGAATCCCGCCGTGACCATCGCGAGAAGTTTCACCGACACGTTCTCCGGCATTTTTCCCACGCATGCGCCCGCCTTCATCGCGGCTCAGCTGGCCGGAGCACTCTGCGCCCTGGGAACCTGCACGATGCTCCTGCCGAAAAAGGACTCGCAGAACCGGGAGTCGGTCTCTTCGTAGCTTCGCCCGGCCGTATAGCGGCGCAAGTCCGAGACACTTCCCTGCTCCGGAAACCGTGCGTGCGACTTCAGGCTGCCATCATCGTGCCGTGTCACCCGGACCGCCTTGCGCATCGTCCCGAATCCGCTCGGTGCATACTGCACGGACACGCTCGGCGGGAATGGCCAATTGCCGAATCAGGTAATGCTTGAAGGCCGGGCGGTAGGATTGCTCGTCGAGGGCCCCTTGCATGCATTTCAGCCACGCGTCCCTTTCAGATTCGGCGATGTCAAGATGCCTGTGCACACGGGGAATGCTGATCGGGCCGTATTTCTCCTGGTAGAGCTTCGGTCCGCCCAGCCACCCGCACAAGAATCGCATCAGCTTGTCCCGGGACTCCGCCAGATCCTCGGGATGCATCTCGCGAATCCGCCTGGCCTCGGGCAGCGTATCCATGTGGCGGAAGAAGCAGTCGACCAGTTTCCGGATGCCCTCGACCCCTCCGGCCGCCCGGTATGATGCATCCTGGACACCGTATTGTTCACTCTCGCGCTGCATTCAATCGGATTTCAAAACCGCCGGAAATCAGATTCTAGTTTCCGTCCGGAAAATGGTCAATACGCGGAATCCGGATACAATATCCATCATGGGAGCTAACGCGTTTCACTTCACCCGGGCGAATTCGGCATGACCCGGCAGATGGCCGAGAGCGAAGCGGCCGCCGCGGCCCGAGGCATCCTGTGGGGAATCGATCTGGGCGGCACCAAGATCGAAGGCATCATCATCGATTCCGGATCCGGTGAAGTGATCTGCCGGCACCGGATCGACACGCAGGGGGACGGCGGCTATCGGCATGTCCTCTCCCGAATCGGCAAACTGGTCGGATTCCTCAAGCGCGAATCGGGCTTCACTCCGGAGATGATCGGGTTCGGAACCCCGGGAACGCTGGACCCCGATACAGGGAAACTTCGGGGTAGCAATTCCCGACATCTCAACGGAGAGCCGCTTGACAGGGATCTCGAACAGATGCTGGATGTTCCGGTCTGTGTCGAAAACGATGCGAACTGCTTCACTCTGGCCGAAACGAGAATGGGGGCAATTCCGGCCAAGGCTCCCTGGGCCGACTCTGTCTTCGGTGTGATCATGGGAACCGGTGTCGGCGGGGGTATCGTGATCGGAAACCGGCTGGTTTCAGGGAAACACGGCATTGGGGGAGAATGGGGCCACAACTTTCTGGACAACTCGGGTGGAAAGTGTTTTTGCGGCCGTGTCGGGTGCGTGGAGACAGTGATCTCCGGCCCCGCTCTCGAGCGCCACTATCATTCCCTGTCGGGGGAGCGCCTGCCGCTCAGGCAGATATCCGAGAGAAGCGGACAGGGAGATTCGTTCGCACAAGCGACGATTGATCGGCTGGTCCGGTTTTTCGGATTGGCGATTTCCCAAGTCATCAATACGCTGGATCCCGATGTGATCGTGATCGGCGGAGGTGTGGGAAACATTGACCAACTCTACACGCGGGGATTCGAAGAAGCGTCGAGACATGCCTTTACATCCGATCTGTCGACCCTGATTCTCAAGCCGGAACTCGGGGACAGTGCAGGGGTCTTTGGCGCGGCACAGCTTTGTGCCCGCAACACATGAACCACACAGGATTCGTACATGTACAACCGGACTTCATGGCCGCGTTCGACGATCACGGTCCGATCCTGTATCCGGATCAATCCGCCTCCGCCCGATAGGCCACCGCCGCAGCGAACTCCGCCTCGCCGATATCCACCAGATTCCATGTCCCCGACGGCGCGAAGTGCAGACGAAGCCTTCCCGAGCGGGCACCGTCCAGCATTTCACGGGGCACCTCGAACGTGGCCGGATTACAGGAAAAACCTGTCCCCAGAGCCTTGATCAACGCCTCTTTCAGCGTCCACATCCGGTAAAACACGTCAAGCTTTCGATGGCCTTCGGCAGCGACAAGCACCGACCTTTCAAGAT
>VYGS01000144.1:25295-53759 GCA_009841725.1 Gammaproteobacteria bacterium | reverse complement strand
GGCCTTGCCGCGAGACTTGGGATAAAGCCGGTATCGGATGTTTCGATAAGCCATCAAGCGGATTATAACTCATTGCTTCAAAAGACTAAATCCATAAATGGTCGGTACATTGTCAATCATTCTTTATAAGCCCCTATAATTTCTTGAGGCCTCGCTCAAGCCAGACCGGATAGTTCTTGCCCTTTGTTTCCCGTTGTAGAGGCAACTTACGTCAGTGTTCAACAGCCCATTTGATTCATTTCACAATATCGTTGCCGAAGCGAAGGAAGAGCGTGAGCAGCTCGACCGGCTGTTGACGATATCCACGCCGCGCGAGCGCATGCTGGTTGTCGCCATCGCCCTGTTGCTGTGCGTCCTTGCGGCATGGCTCTTCCTCGGGAACGTGTCCCGCAGCCTCGCCGCAGAGGGCGTGCTGGCCGAGCGGAACCCGAGCCCTGCTCAGGGCAGTCCGTATTCTGTCGAGACCCTGGTCTGGATCGACAGCGATATTGCGCCGGATATCGAGGCCGGAATGGCTGCCGTGATCGAACTGAGCACGGCAAACGGAGGGGCCCGCGCACTTGACGGGGAAATTGCCGAAATTCACGCCGTCCCCTGGTCCGGGGGATTTGCGGCCCTCGAGTCCTCGGCACCGGTTTCCATGTTCCGCGTCGTCATCGCGCTTGATGAAAATGCTGGCGACCCGCCCCCCGCGGACACGGATTGCAGGGTTGTCATCGAACTTGGCTGGCAATCTCCACTCGCTCTGTTTCGAATGAGGCAGTCATAGTATGCCGCCTGGCGTTTCTAGGGAAGCCGGCGGACAGGCTTCTCCCCCACTGAAACAAAAGGTCACCACGCCCATTCTCTTGCAGATGCATGCATCGGAATGCGGCGCCGCCTGTCTTGGCATCGTCCTCGCCTTCTTCGGCCGCCGGGTGCCGCTTACGGAATTGCGGGAAAAGTGCGAAGTCAGCCGGGACGGCAGCAGTGCGGCAAGCATCTTGCGCGCCTCCAGGCACTATGGCCTCGAATGCAGCGGACTCAGTCTGCGCGTCGAACAGCTCAGCATGCTGGAATTGCCCCTGATCCTGTTCTGGCAATTCAGCCACTTCGTCGTCCTGGAAGGGTTCGATGGGCGCAATTACTACCTCAATGACCCCTCCACGGGACGCCGCAAGCTGACCGCCGAAGAATTCAACAAGGGGTACAGCGGCATTGCGCTGCGATTCGAGCGCGGCGACGATTTCAGGCCCGGCGGCGAACAGCCCGGCCTGTATCGGCAGTTGACCGCCCTGCTCGCCGGATCATGGAACGTGCTCACCGGAGTGATCGCCTGCGGACTCATGTTGACGCTGCTGGCGCTCGTCGTGCCCGCTGTCCTTGGCGTTTTTGTGGACGACGTCCTGAAGAATCACGGGTCCTGGGTCGGATTGGTGTCCGCCCTGCTTGGCGGCGGCATTCTGGTGTATATCCTGTCCCTGCTCAAGGACCGGTTCCTGAAGCGCCTTGCTGTCAGGATTTCGGTCATCGGCTACAGCCGGGGCCTGTCGCGGCTGCTCAGGCTGCCCGTGGAGTTCTTCGAACATCGCCTGGCCGGTGACCTGACCGATCGGGTCTCGTCCATCGACCGGGTGGCGAAGAATCTGACGGACCAGTTTCTGGTGTTGATCATCGATATCGCGATGAGCGCGATCTTGCTCATCGCGATGTTCACCTACGACATCCTGCTCACGCTGGCGGTGCTGCTGCTGGCCTGTCTGCACGGAATATTCGCGCACCTGCTCAATACCCTCCGGGCTGTGCGGAGCCAGGCGATGAAGCGTGAACAGGGACTGCTCATCGGCATCGGCATGCAGATGCTGTGCCATGCGGACAACCTGCGCATGACCGGAGCGGATGACCGGTTTTTTTCGCGCTGGAGCGGGCAGCAGGCACGCGAGCTGCATGCGCGCCAGCACTGTTCCGAACTGGGTTCCGTCAACACCGCTCTCCCTGATCTGATTGCGGCATTTCGCAGTGCCGCGGTTCTCGGCATCGGGGGGAGCCTGGTTCTGGCAGGAGAAATGACCCTGGGAACCCTGGTCGGGTTCTTTATCCTGGCGGAGATGTTTCTGGCTCCTGTCGGGAAGTTCGTGGAATTCACCGACAAGCGCCGAGCGCTCGAGACCGACCTGCAGCGACTGGAGGATATTTCCAGGACCGCCGAAGATCCCGTATTCAGTCGCCGAAACGAGGATTCGGAATCCGTCCCCACGTTCAATGGCCGTCTCCAGCTTGCCGGTCAGCTTGAGATGCAAAACGTCACCTTCGGCTTCAACAAGAGCCGTCCGCCCCTGCTGAAGGATTTCAGCCTCGCGATCAAACCGGGCCAGCGGGTCGCCATAGTCGGTCCGAGCGGCTCCGGGAAATCGACCCTTGCGCGCCTGGTGGCCGGCGTCTACCCGCCCTGGTCGGGTGAAATTCTCCTCGACGGCCATCCTCGGGACGAGATCCCGGAGGAGGTGCTGCGGCAATCCATTTCCATGGTGGAGCAGGAAGTCGTGCTCTTTTCCGCCTCCGTACGCGACAACATCACCCTGTGGAACCCGGCCATTCCGGACGAGGTGATCTTCGCGGCAACACGGGATGCCCGGATTCATGACGAAATCCTGCTTCGGCCGGATGGATATGCGACCCCGGTCGAGGAAGGCGGGGTGAATTTCAGCGGCGGCCAGCGGCAACGGCTGGAAATCGCCCGGGCGCTGGTGGGAAATCCCACGTTGCTCATCCTGGACGAAGCGACCAGCGCCCTCGATGCGTCGACAGAGGAATGCGTCGACGATGCCCTGCGCCGCCGGGGCGTCACCTGCCTGATCGTGGCACACAGGCTGAGCACCGTGCGCGATTGCGACGAGATCATCGTGCTCGACAAGGGCGTTGCCGTGCAGCGCGGCACCCACGACGAATTGATTGCGGACCGGGACGGCACGTATTTCAAGCTGATCAAGTCAGGCTGATGCAGGATACCGGACCCGAATACATCTCCCTGGCCGAGCTTGCCGCCCGCTCCGGCACATCCGTCCCCTGCGCCGGCAATCTTCCGGTAAGCCTCGACGATCCGGACAGCTTCTGGTTCATTGACCGCGGCGCCGTCAACCTGTTTCTGACCGAATTCAAGGACGGGGTCGAACAGGCTGCGCCGAAACATCTTCTGCGCCGCGAATCGGGCGAGCTGCTCCCGCATGTCACCGCCGACAATCGGGACGGCAACGAGGACACGACCCTGAGCGTGGTCGCCAAGGGACTGCCGGGCACCCTGCTCAAGCGCCTGCCGGCCTCCCTGCTGTCCGAGATCGATCCGTCGGAAATGGCGGGGCAGATTGACACCTGGCTGACCGCCGTGACCGACACGCTGTCGCGTTTTGCAACCCCTCTTCCCCGCCCGACGGCCCTGGCCGAACCCGGTCTGACGCAGACCCTGGGGCCCTGCACCCTGTCTGTGCGGCGCGGCGTGGTATGGGTGACCAGGCCGCGGCATGACTCCATCCTGTACATGGATATCGTCGACCAGACGGAGTTCGGTGACAGCGGCCCGGACGAAGACCTGATACCGCTGACCCGGACGAGCTGGCTCAGCCTGTTCGACGAGGCGACCCTGACGGGCAGATCGACCGAAACGCTGATGGAGCAGGGCAGGCTGCTCTCGGCGCTGTCCTCGTTCCACGCCGTCGCCTTCACCCTGGAACGCCTCAACCGTCGGCTGGCCGTGGTCGATGATGTCAATCTCGAGCGCGCACGGACAGCCAGCCGCCGCACGGCCGAGAGGTCTGCACGGCAACGCCTTTTCAACATTTACGACCTGCCGATCGACCGCAAGGCCAGGGTGGAGGATACGGCCCTGGCGGATGCGCTGGAGATCATCGGCTGCCATGAGGGAATCGAATTCACGATCCCGGCGCGCTCGGGCCCGTACGACCCTCCGGTCAACCTCGTCGACGTTCTGGACGCCTCGGGCGTGCGCGCCCGGAGAGTCCGATTCAAGGCCGAAGGCAGCTGGTGGCGCGGCGACAGCAATGCGCTGCTGGTTTTCCACCCCGAGGACAACCAACCCGTGGCCTTGCTGCCGGGGCCGTTCGGCCGCTACCGGGCCATCGACCCGGTCAGCGGACGGGGCGTCCGGATTACGGCACAACGCGCCGGTAAACTGGGAGACGAGGCCTGGATGTTCTACAGGCCGCTGCCCTCGCGGGAAGTAAATCCGAAGGATCTGTTGAGCGTTGCCCTGCACGGATCGGCCGCGGATCTGGCACGGCTGGTGCTGGCCGGGCTTCCGGGCGGCCTGATCAAACTGCTGCCGGCGCTCGCGCTGGGATTCGTCGCCAACGATCTGGCGGCGGACGGAAGCGCCGGAACACTCTATGCCGTAGCCGTGGCGCTGGCCGGGTTCGGGCTGCTGGGTGCATTGCTGCATTTGTATCAATACACGGCGATGATGCGGTTCGAGGGGCGCGCGACATCGAGGATCGAGGCGGCCTTCTGGGATCGTCTCATGCGCCTTCCGCCAAGCATTCTGCACCGCCATCCGGCCGGCGACCTGGCCATGACGGGCATGACATTCCAGAATCTTCGCGACAGGCTGCAGGGAATCGTCGCCGACAGTGTGCTGTCCGTCATTTTTCTGCTTCCCGTCTTTGGCGTCATCTTTTTCTACGATACCCGTCTGGGGATCATTGCCCTCGCCTTCAGCCTGGTTTCGTTGCTGGTCACCGTGGCCCTCGGTTTGCGCCAGATCGCTCCTTATGGCCGGATGATCAGCGCGGCACGCCGTGTTGCCGGCCGGCTGTTTCAAATCGTCGGCGGCATCGCCAAGCTGCGCGTGGAAAACGCGGAAGGGTCCGCTTTCGCCATCTGGGCGCACGACTACCGCGAACAGAAACGCGCGGAACTGGAAATGGGCGCGCTCGAGGGGCATTCGCGGGCCTTCGGTGCGGCGCTTCCCTTTCTCGCCGGCGGGGTACTGCTTTTCGCGGTGGTGGCCGAGGACGGCCGGACCATTCCGGTCGGGGATTTTCTCGTCGTCTACACCGTGTTCATCGCCTTTCAGTCCGCCCTTGCACGGCTCGGCGAGTCTTTCGGCACCCTGGCCGCCATATTGCCGGCATTCGACCAGATGCGCCCGCTTCTCGCCGCCATTCCCGAAACCGAGAGCGAGGGAGAGCCGGTCGACTATCTCGGTGGCGAAATCCTGCTCGACCGGATTTCCTATCGCTACGACCCGGACGGCCCGCTGATTCTCGACGATGTCACGATTCATGCCCAACGAGGCGAATTCATCGCCATTGCCGGCGAGTCCGGCGCCGGCAAGAGCACCCTGTTCCGGCTCGCGCTCGGGATCGACCGGCCAACCGCCGGCGCGGTGTATTACGACGGACGGGACCTGAGACACCTCAACCTGAAACAGGTGCGCCGGAAAATCGGCGCGGTACCGCAATCCGTCGGGCTTCATCCCATGGATCTGTGGGACAACCTGGTCAGCCATCACGAGGAAGTGACGAACGAGGAAGTGTGGGATGCGGTACGGATCGCGGAAGTCGAAGACCAGATCAAGAACATGCCCATGGGCATGATGACCATGGTCGGCGCCAGCGGGTCCGTCCTGTCGGGCGGCGAGAGCCAGCGCATCACCATCGCGCGCTCGGTGATCGGCGGCCCCCGAATCATGCTCTTTGATGAGGCGACCAACTGGCTGGACAACGAAAACCAGGCCAAGGTCATGCGCAATCTGACCGAACTGACCTCCACCCGGATCGTCATTGCCCACCGCCTGTCCACGCTTGAACAGGCCGACCGCATCTACGTGCTGCAGGCCGGAAAGGTGGTTCAGAGCGGTTCCTTCAACGAACTCATGAAGGTCGAAGGCGTCTTCAGTGAACTGGTCAAAAGACAGATCGTCTGAACCGGTTCGGGTGTTGGGGATTCGTACTCGACGGGAATCCACGTGAACGGGAAACGGCAATGAGAAAGCCCGGCGATGCAACCGATCCTCTCGTATCGAAAGCGTGCGATGATCCCGACTTTCGCGAACGCCTCCTCGCCCGCCCCCGGGAAACGATCGAAGAGGAATTCGGGGTCAGTCTCGCTGAAGACCACCGGATCGTCGTGCATGAGGAGACGTATGCCGAGACGCACGTGGTGCTTCCCCCTCGAAGCAAACTCAGCGAGGCAGAGCAGCAGGAAGCCAAGGCCGGCGTCGCATCGCTCGAGTTTCTTCGAAGGACGCTCCACGATCCGGCTCCCCCCATTCGCCCTCCCGGCCGCCAGCGGGCGGGAATTCCAAATGTCGCTGCCACAGCAAGGGACCCGGCAAGGGCTGGCAGGGAAAGCATCCGTCGGGGCCTTGGCTTTCTCGAGTCCGCTGTCGACCGCAACGGGGCCTGGCACTGCATCCGGTTCAACATCGCCGACCCGGACATTCCGCGGCATTTCGAACGGCCTCCATTTGTTTCGGCCCTGTGTGCGCTGGCCCTGGAAGGCTCGGATGAAGAGCGGGCGAAAGCCCTGTGCACCGCAAGCCGGTCGTATCTCGCCGACACCATCGAACATCCCGGATTGTGGCGCTACTACCGCCATCTGCCCCAGGATCTTGACAGCACGGCGCTCTGCTCGCTGGTCATCGGATCCCACCCCTGGGTCCTGCTCGGAAGGAACGTTCCCCGCATCCTGGCGAATCGTGACGAGGACGGCCGTTTCATGACCTGGGTACTGGAGGAGGACCAACCCGATGTGGTGTCGAGTTTTCGTATCGAGGCCGATCCCGTGGTCAATGCGAATGTCCTCGCCTATCTCGGCGACCGGCCTGAAACCCGGGATGCCCGGCGATGGCTGGAGGCCTCGATTGCCGAAGACAGCCTGGCAGGCACGTCCAAATGGTATCCCGACACGGTCACGATCTACCATGCGATTGCCCGGGCCGTCATGCGCCTCCAGCCCTCTCTCGATCATCTGCGCGCGCCGCTCGCGGCGCGTATTCTGGACTTGCGCGACGCAGAGGGAGAATTCGGCAATGTCCTTCAGACCGCGCAGGCGGTGTCGGCGCTGTACGGCACCGGACATCTTGAGCGCATCGATCCGGGACGCCACACGGAACGGCTGATCGGCTCCCAGCGCGAGGACGGAAGCTGGCCGGAGCTTCTCGCGTTTGGCGACCAGTCGCTCAAGTGGGGCGCGTTCGGACAGATCGGACACGGCTCTGAATCCGTGACCTCCGCATTCTGCATCGAAGCCCTGGAACGTCTTGTCAAGACCCTGGAGGCCTGAGGAATTGCCATCCCGTCCTGACGTGCATGCCCATTTTCCGAGCGGGACCGGGGCAAAAGGCGATTCGCGAACCGGAGTGCCGACTCCGGCTACCGCACGAAGCGGCATGGACGAGCGCCCAGTGGCCGGCAGAATGGGGCTCGTGCCGGTGGCGGACCGTTCCGTGAGGCGTACCCGTGGATATTGACGAGGCGGTCATGCTGACCCAGGACCGTCTCGCCGAGGAGGGCGGCACCATGGGCGATCTGCTCGGACACTTTCGAAACCGGATTTCACCCATTCTGATCGGCGAGGCGCAATGGGAGCTTGTGCTCGAGCGCGCCCGGAAACTCCCGATCACCATGGGCGCCCTGCCATTCGGCTTCGAGCTGCCGCTGCATGCACGCGACCCGGAAACGGATTTCGGCGTCTCCCTGGCGAGCGGAACCCGGACGGCGGCATTTTTTGAGGAGCGTGCGCAAACGGACAAGACGGATGAAACCGCGAACTCGATCACGCGGCTGTTCAGGGAACTGGACACCGACGACTCGCCTCTGCGCCAAATTGTCGGCCGCAAGCTGATGCTGGAGTACGACATCGGCTCGGCACGGGATCGCGAAGATTCGTTTCCGGGAATGTTCCTGCGACCCGGGGAGCGCCCGATTCTCGGCGCCCGAGGCCAGCTCGGCGATGTCGAAACAGTGGTGGACGGGCTCGTCTCCTGCGTGGGCTGGAAGTTGAACGATGCCGAGCGGGAAAACGTCGCACGCGCATACCTTGCACAGCCTGAAGACACGCGCATGGATTCGTTCGGCATATTTCCGTCCCGTTCACGGTCCATCCGCCTGGCGATCATGGGCTTCAGGTCCGAGCGGGAACTCTGTTCCTACCTGGAAAACGCGGGCTGGCCGGGGCAGACCTCGGCCGTCGAATCCGTGATTTCGCGCTTCAGGGAACGCGTGAATATCGCCAGATCAGGCGCCAATATCGATGTGCGGGAGGGAGGACTCGGTCCGACGCTCGGTCTTACCCTCATTGTCAAACAGAGATACACGAAGGATTCGCGCTATTGGCTCGACGGGCTGACTGACTGGGATCCGTTCCTGGACGCCCTGAGTCATGAGGACATTGTCGTTTCCGAGAAACTTGCGGCGCTTGCCGAATGGGTGTCGAAGCCGACCATGCTGTTCGCGAAGTCCGGGCGTTTCGTCATGCTGCGCGGGATTCACCACATCAAGCTGGTCATCTCCCAAAACCGGCTCGAGAAAGCCAAGGCCTACGTGTTCATGGTGCTGTCTGCGGCCGTCTCCTTCTGAAAACGGCACGGACAAAACCCCCGTACCCGTGAGGGCCGGGGAGTTTGAGTCATATGTGGGTCCAGGCCGCTGGAATTACCAGCAGCAGCAAAGACCGGCTGAAATGGCTTCGAGCTGCTCTTCGGTGATATTCGGATCGGGCGGCAATGCGAGGTGAACCGTCTGCATGTCGCTCTCGTGTACCTGAATATTCATCGAATCGGGAATCGTAATACCCAATTCCGCGCTGATCGTCGCTTTTGGATCTGCAAGAAGCTGTTGTCTGAACTCCGCATTCACGGCGGACTTCTCGACAATCTGCTTCAACATCTCATCACCGCTCCTCATGACTAATCTCCTCAGATAGTTTTACAAATGACCACTCTGGTATCCGGATGGATGCTTTTGATCACCCTCGGATCAAATATATCACCGCTGTCCTGCAAGGTCAAACTCATGCCCGGTCATGGGCCGAAAGACGAATCGCTTTCTTCAGAAAAAGCGGGATTCCAGGCCACGTCGGCCTTTGGTGCGGGCCGCCCGTTGCAGGCCGATCTCGTGGATTTCGGGGTGGCCAAGCGGTGCCCGAACCCCGTCAATGCCCGCTGTCTCGTGTTTCCCCGAGCGAGCCGCCCGACTCCCGGATTGCAACCGGACCATTGGCCAGGACGGGCAATGCGGATTTCAGATAGACCCACATCGACCACAGGGTCAGCAGTGCGGCGGCATAAAACGACAACTCCCCGATCCGGAAGATCGGCATGCCATTCAGGGGCTCGGCATAAAGAAGCAGCATGATCGAAATCATCTGGAACGCGGTCTTGATCTTGCCGAGCATGCCGACCGAAACCACCCCCCGGTTTCCCAGTTCCGACATCCATTCGCGCAAGGCGGATATGGCGATTTCCCGGCCGATGATGACGCATACCGCAACCGAAAAAACGGCCGGATGAACGACCCGGCCAAGGACCGCGCTATCCGAAACCAGCAACACCAGTACGGTGGCGACGATCAGCTTGTCTGCCACGGGATCCAGAAACGATCCCAGGTCCGACACCGCCTCCAGCTTCCGGGCCAGATATCCGTCGAGCCAGTCGGTGACGGCCGCCAGCAGGAAAATCCCGGCGAGAACGGGTTCGCGATAGGGAATTTCGAGGAAATAGACCAGCACCAGAACCGGAATCAGAACGATCCTGAACAGTGTCAACAAGTTGGGCAGATTCAGCATGGGCGGACCGCGATTTTCGGGGGATTATAGCAACAGAGCCATGCCCGATACCCGAGTGCCGTCCGGCCTCCCGCGAGGCTCTCAGCCGCTGTGAATCCTGTCATGGATTCGTTTCGCAAGCGCGGGGCTGATGCCGGGCACGCGCGAAAGCTCCTCGATGCCGGCCCGCCGGACCTCGCGGATACCCCCGAAATAGCGAAGCAGGTTCCTTCTCCTTTTCTCGCCGATCCCGTCGATCTCTTCCAGGATCGAGGTTCTCCTCGCCTTCGACCGGCGTTGCCGATGTCCGGTGATGGCGAAGCGATGCGCCTCGTCCCGAATCCTCCGGATCAGGTGGGACTCGGGGGATGTCGCGTTCGGAACCAGCGGAACATCCCGTCCCGCAAGATGGAGCTTTTCGTCCCCGGAACGCCGGCCGGGCCCTTTCGATACCGCCAGCAGAGTCGCCAGGTCATTGATCTGGAGCTTCTCGAGCACGTCGACGGCCACGCCCAGCTGCCCCTTGCCGCCATCGATCAGCACCAGGTCCGGCAATTGTGCATCGTTCTCCAGCACGTTGCGGTACCGTCTCTCCAGCGCCTGGGACATGGCCTGATAGTCGTCGCCTCCGGTAATCCCCGTGATGTTGAAACGGCGGTAATCGGATTTCACCGCCCCCGTCCGGTCGTACACCACGCAGGACGCCACGGTCCGCTCGCCCAGGGTGTGACTGATGTCGAAGCACTCGATCCGCTCCGGCGTCTCGGCCAGCCCCAGATACGCCGCCAGTGCGGCGAACTGCCCTCCGATCTGTTCCCGCTCGCTCAGATGTTGTCGCAAGCGGTCCTCGGCATTCATCCTGGCGGCCTCGACCCAGCGGGCCCGATGGGTCCGAAACCGTTGCTTGATCCGCACCCGGGACCGGCTTTCCAGCGAAAAGACCTGTTCAAGGGATCCCCGGTTCCCGATGCTTTCGCCGAGGAGTATCTCCCCGGGAATCGCCGTCCCGAGATAGAACTGCGGAAGGAATTCCTCGAGAAGTCGGCCCGGCGAGCGGTCGAGCGGATTGTGCTGGATATCGAAACGGGAGCCCAGGTTCCGCCCCTGCCTGACCGATACCACGTTGAAGCAGACCATGCCCGAATCCGACGCGACCGCAACCACATCGGCATCCTCGTCGCCGGACGAGACGTATTGCCGTTCCCGGATTCTCTGCAGCGAGGCGATCCGGTCCCGGTATGCCGCGGCCTCCTCGAATTCCAGCCGTTCGGATGCGCGTTCCATGCGCTTTGCCAATTCCTCGATCAGCAAGGCGTCCCGTCCTTCCAGGACCGCAACGGCCTGGCGCAAGTCCTCTGCATAGGCCTCGGAATCGATCCGGCCGACACAGGGCGCGCTGCACCGCCTGATCTGGTACTGCAGGCAGGGCCGGGAGCGGTTCCGGAAAAAGGCGTCGCTGCACTGGCGCAGCCGGAACGTCTTGTGCAGATGGCCGAGCATCTCGCGCACTGCTCCGGCATTGGGATAGGGACCGTAGTATTTCCCCGGATGGGAGCGCGATCCCCGGTAAAAGGAGAAGCGGGGAAATTCCGGGTCCGGCTCCAGGCGGATGTAGGGAAAGCTCTTGTCGTCCCGCAGGGAAATATTGTAGCGGGGACGCCTGGACTTGATCAGGTTGTTCTCGAGCAGGAGGGCCTCGCTTTCGGTTCGCGTCATGTGGGTTTCGGCGTGACGGATTTTCGAGACCATCAGGCGTGTCTTCATGGACAGGCCGGTGCCGCGAAAGTAGCTCTGCATGCGCTTTTTCAGGTTTTTCGCCTTGCCGACATACAGCGTCTGCCCCTCGGCGTCCGAGAAGATATACACCCCCGGCTGCCCGCTCACGTTCGCAAGAAACGACTGCGGGTCGAATTCGGCCGAATCCGCGTCTTCACCCACCTTCCACACCCCTGCGCGCAGAGGGGCCGTTGCGCCGGCGCAGCGCCGCGCCGCCCGCTCCTTTGGCCAGATTGATACACCCGTTCATAGCCGTTACAATATTACCCGTATCTTCACCCTCTTTGCGCACTATCGTTTCATGAAAATCTCGGCATTTGACGCCCGGGTGGGCAACCTTCTGGAATACCAGAACAAGCTGTTCCGGGTGCTCAAGAAAAACCACGTCAAGCCGGGAAAGGGCGGCGCTTTCGTGCAGCTTGAAATGAAGTGCATCAGCGACGGCACCAAGCTCAACGAAAGGTTCCGCTCGGAAGACAAGATGGAAAAGGCCCACATCGAACCGCGCAGCATGCAGTACCTGTACATGGACGACGCCAACTACGTGTTCATGGACAACGAGTCGTTCGAGCAGCTCACGATGTCGAAGGACGACCTGGAAGCCCAGGCCCCTTTCCTGCTGCCCAACACCCCGGTCCAGATCAACTTCCACAACGACGTTCCGGTGGCCATCGAACTGCCGGCCTCGGTGGTTCTCGAGGTGGTGGAAACCGAAGGCGTGGTCAAGGGCCAGACGGCATCCGGCAGCGGCAAGCCGGCCACGCTCGAGACCGGACACCGGGTGACCGTGCCGACATTCATCAGCACCGGAGAGAAGGTCAAGGTCAACACCGATACCGGCGAATACATGGAACGGGCCTGATCCGTTTCCCTCCCCAGTCCGGGCGTACTATTCTTCCTCGACCCGGCTTCGGTAATGGGCCGAGCCGGGACCGCGCGGGGCGCGGATTCCGCGAAACTCCCAGTCGCCTCCCATCGCGGTGGAGACCACCTCTTCGGTGGTCATGGGCTGGTGTCCCACGTCGCTGCGGATGGGAGTCGGCCCCTCGACGATCCGGTTGGTCAGCGCACCCAGCCCTTCGACCTCCACGGTGACCACGTCGCCCGGCTTCACCGGGCGGCTGTTGGCCGGCGTGCCGGAGAGCAGCAGGTCGCCCGGCTCCAGCGTGATGTTGCGGGCGATGTCGGCCACCAGATAATGCATGTCCCATTCCATTTCGCTGGTGCTGCCGTCCTGGCGCACTTCCCCGTTGACCGTGGTGCGTATCCGCTTGTCGCGGAAATCCCAGTCGGTGACGAGCGCCGGGCCCACCGGACACAGGGTGTCTGATCCCTTGACCCGGAGCATCGAGCCGGCATCCGTATCCCGGAAATCATGCAGGCCGTAATCGTTCGCGATAGTGTATCCGGCGATGTATTCGGCCGCCTCGTCCGGACCGATATTGCGGCAATGGCGCCCGATCACGATCGCGATCTCACCTTCATAGTTGAGCCATTCGCAGCGCTTCGGGCGCACCACGTCGGCGCCATGCCCGCACAGCGCCGTGAGCGGCTTTTGAAAGTAGGTGGGGGTCGCGGGCAGCCGGGTCATGTACTCGTCCACCCGGCTCCTGTAGTTCAGGTGCACGCAGATGATCTTTCTCGGCTCGGCTGGAGGGAGATGAATGGCGGCGTCGATGCCGATCCTGCGCCCGTCGCCGGCCACAAGAAATTCGCCTTCCCGGCGCACCGCGACCGGATAACCGTCCAGCAGTATTCGTCTGTATTCACTCATTTCGCAACCACACGGCAAGGCAATGAAATCGGCAGCGCTTGATTTCGTTAGGACTCAAACAATATTATACTACCTTCGTCAGCGCCCCCTTAAATCCGATCCGTCAACGGAACTTGCCATGGCACTCAAGGGATTCATGTTTCCCCGCAGCCCGACCGGGCGGGCCTCGCTGGTCCCGGACACGCCCTGGCACTATTCGGGCGCAATGCTGACACTCGAGTACCGCACGCACCCCGAGCGGGTCGCAGAGTTGCTGCCGGACTATCTCGATCCGGCGGACGAGGATCCCGGAGCGGTCGCGGTCATCTGGGCCGACTGGCAGAACTGCAGCGACGACTACAGCGAGATCCTCGACCCGGCCAGAAGCCAGTACAAGGAAGCATTCGTGACGGTCCGCTGCAGGTACCGGGGCGAGACCTATTCGCGATGCGTCTACATCTGGGTCGATTCCGACTACGCGATGGTGCGCGGCCATCATCAGGGATACCCCAAGAAACTGGCATCGATCCACCTGTCGAGGCCCGTTTCCGTGGGCCGGGCCGGGCCCCGGCTCGAGCCTGGCGGACGTTTCGGCGCCAGTGTCGCGGCCTACGACCACAAGCTTATCCACGCCCAGTTCGAGATCAGTGGAACCAGCGATCATGCCGGTTTCGTGAACGCCCATCCGATGCTTCACAACCGCTGGTTTCCGGCGATCGAGAGCGACGGAACCGACAGCCTCGACGAACTGGTCACGATGTCCGCCTACCAGAGCGAGATCGGGCGCTGCTTCAGGGGGGACTTTTCCATGGAAATCCGCCCCTCCCCGGTTGAGGAGTTGGAGCGCCTCGAAATCCTGGAGCCGATTGCCGGCTATTGGCGTGAAATCGCCTTTTCCTGGAAGGCCGGCACCACCTTGCGACGAACCAACCTCCCCGCCATCGACTAGGACGCCATGCCACCGGGAATTCGCGACACCTCGCAAACCATCCAGGAACGGATCGCCGCCACCCATGTCAACAGCCTGGACGTGGATCTCGATTCCATGGCGGCAATATCGAACATCTTCCGCGTGGCCGTGATGTTCCGCAACCTGTCGGAAAGGCGCTTTCTGCTCAAGCACAACCTGACCTTTTCCGGTTTCACCGTCTTGTGGGTTCTTTGGGTATTCGGAAAGATGGAGTCCTACCAGCTCGCCGAGGAATGCGGGATTTCCAAGGGAACGCTGACCGGCATTGTCTCGACGCTGGAGAAGCACGGCCTCATCCGGCGGATTCGCCACCCTCAGGACGGCCGCCGCAAGATCGTCATGGCGACCGACCGGGGCGAGACGCTCATGCACCGTCTGTTCCCGAAGATCAACCGACTCGAGCAGGAGTTCGTTCGCGGACTGGAACAGACAGAGCTCTCCAGTCTCGCGAGAATGCTGCGCATCATCCTTCACTCCCAGGACACGCCATGACCCCTGAAGAATTTCGAATTCTGGGACACCACCTGATCGACTGGATTGCCGATTACCGGAGCGACATCGAAAAGCATCCGGTACTGGCCCAGGTCGAGCCGGGCGAGGTCCGCAAGTCGTTCCCCTCCACGCCTCCGGCCGGGCAGGTGTCGCATGACGAGATCATCCGAATGCTTGATGAGCGCATCATGCCGGGCATGACCCATGTCCAGCACCCGATGAATTTCGGCTGGTTCCCCTCCAATTCCGCATTGGCCTCGGTGCTGGGCGATATCGCGGGATCCGGCCTGGCTGCCCTCGGCATCTCCTGGGAAAGCTGCCCAAGCCTGACCGAGGTCGAGGAGTTGGTCTGCGACTGGATGCGCCAGCTGGCCGGACTGTCCCCCGAGTGGCGCGGCTGCATTCACGATACCGCCTCCACCGCTTGCCTCACCTCGTTGATCGTGGCCCGCGAACGGGCCACGGGGCTGATACAGAATCGGGGCGGCATCCAGAGCGAGCCAAGGCCCCTTGTCGTGTACACGACCGAACAATCGCATTCGAGTGTCCGCAAGGCGGCGCTTCTGGCCGGCTTCGGGCACGAGAACATCCGGAACATCGAGACCGACCCGGACACGTTTGCCATGCTCCCGCAAGCACTGGCCGAGGCCATCTTGCAGGATCTCGACAGCGGGCGCACCCCGGCCGCCATCGTCGCCACCTCGGGCACAACCGGAGTGGCCGCCTTTGACCCGCTTGACGACATCGCCGACATCGCCCGGCGCCACAACATCTGGCTCCATGCCGACGCGGCCATGGGCGGCAGCGCCCTGATTCTGCCCGAATGCCGGCCCCTGATGCGCGGAATCGAGCGCACGGACGCCATCTCGTGGAATCCGCACAAGTGGCTCGGGGCAAACATGGACTGTTCTCTCATGTACGTGCGCGACACGCAAATGCTGCAATCGGTCATGTCCACCAATCCGAGCTACCTCAAGTCCGCTTCCGACTCGCAGACGACCCAGTTGCGCGACTGGTCGATTCCGCTTGGGAGACGCTTTCGCGCCCTCAAGCTGCTGTTCCTGCTGCAGATCGACGGAATCGAGAGCGTCCGCGATTTGATGAGACAGGACATCGACAACGCCCGGTGGCTGGCCGGGCAGGTCGGCGATTCAGCCGACTGGAAAGTGCTGGCCCCGGTTCGTCTGCAGACGGTCTGCATCCGGCATGAGCCGGAAGGGCTGCACGGCGAGGCGCTCGACCGCCATACCCTGGCCTGGGCGCGGTCGGTCAACGCTTCGGGCAAGGCTCTGGTGACACCCGCCATCCTGAACGGGCGATGGATGGTCCGGGTTTCGATCGGAGCGATACCCACGACCCGGGAGCACGTCGAGACTCTGTGGAGACTGATCCGGGACACGGCGAGCGGGATACTGAAATGACGATCTGGCACCCGTCTGACGACGGCCATGCAGACCTGTCGGACCACGACACCTTCACGCGCGGTGTTCCGCACAACACCTTCGCACGATTGCGCAGGGAGGATCCGATGGCCTGGTGCGAGGGAGGACAATTCCGGGGATACTGGTCCATGACCCGCCACGAGGACATCATGCAGCACAACCGGAACACCGAGCTCCTGAGCTCCGCCCGGGGCATCCGCATGGAGGATCAGACCTACGAGGAATACGTGGCCCGCCGGACCTTTCAGGAAACCGATCCGCCGGAACACACCCGCACGCGCATACGGGTCGGCAAGGCCTTCTCGAAGCCCGTGATTGACCGCCAGTCGGAAGTCGTCCGCGGCCTTTGTTGCCGCATACTCGATACCGCGCTTGAGCAGGAGGAGTTTGATGCGGCCGCCCTGATCAGCCGGCAGCTCCCCATGAGAATGCTCGGCCAGATACTCGGAATTCCGAAGCAGGATCTGGACTGGCTGGTGACCAAGGGCGATGAGCTGATCGCCAACACCGATCCCGAGTACACCGATCACATCCTCGACCGGGACGATACACAGGCGTACCGATTCATGCCCTTCCGCTCTCCCGCCGGGGCCGATCTGTTCCGGTATGCGAAGCGGCTGATGGAAGAGCGGCGAACCCGCGGAGAGGGCGGAGGCGTTCTCGACCTGATCCTGGAGCCGGACGACGGCGACAACGTGATCAGCGATGTCGAGTTCCGCAATTTTTTCTGCCTGCTGGTCGCCGCAGGCAACGACACGACCCGGTACACCATCTCGGCAGCGATCCATGCCCTGGCGTGCAGGCCGGAACTGCTGGAGCAATTGAAGCGGGGCGATGACGCCATCTGGCGGACCGCGCCCGACGAGTTCATCCGCTGGGCATCGCCCACCATGCATTTTCGGCGGACCGCCACCCGGGATTTCGAATTGCACGGCAAGCGAATCCGTGAAGGCGACAAGGTCGTCTACTGGTTCGTGTCCGCAAACCGGGACGAGACCCGCTTCGACCGGCCGTTTGACATCGATCTTTCGCGTTCGCCCAACCCGCATCTGGCATTCGGCCAGGGCGGCCCGCACATCTGCCTCGGCATGTGGCTGGCCCGCATGGAGACCCGGATTCTGTTGCAGGAACTCGTCAGGCGGACGGCCAGGCTGGAACTGGCGGGGGACATCGAATATCTCCGATCCAATTTCGTCGGCGGGATCAAGCGATTGCCGGTGCGCGTCATTCCCGAAACCCCATCCACGTAGACCCAACCAACAATGAACACGACCAAAAAACTGAGAATCCTGTTCTGCGACCACCTGAATCTCGCACGCGGAAAATACCTTCCCGGAAACCAGGACCGGGGCGGAGAGGCCCGATTCTGCCAGGGGGTCTATGCCCTGACCTATGACAAGGACCTGATCCCCGCGCCGGGCTCCACGCTCATGGAAGGATTGCCGGACATGGTTGCAAGATTCGACGGGGCAGACATCCGGCCCGGCTGGCTGGACGACCGGGTGGTCATTTGCGATCAGTACACGTGTGCCGGCGAGCCCCTGCCGGTCAGCGGCCGCGACAGCCTCAAGCGGGCAATCGGCGCATGGCGGGCGCTCGGCTACCACCCCAAGGTGGGGATCGAGCTGGAGGCCTATGCGTTCGTCAGGGACGACGCCGGCAACTGGATGCCCTATCAGACCCCAGGGGCCTGCGTGTACGGAACCGGTCCGTTCACCGACCCGCTCGGATTCACCGACGTCATCTGGGAGCAAGCGGAGCGGTGCGGCTTCCGGCTGGAAATGATCACCTCGGAATTCGACTCGCCCCAGTTCGAATTCACCCTGGAATACGACGATGCACTGAAGGCGATCGACGACGTGTTCCTGTTCCGGCTCATGGCCCGGGAAGTCGCGTTCCGGGAAAACGTCCTGCTCACGTTCATGCCCAAGCCCATCAAGGGGCTCAGCGGTTCCGGGGTGCATGTGAACTTCAGCCTCTGGGACGATTCCGGAAACAACGCGATCGGAGACGACTCGTCCCCGGACAATCTCTCCGAACTGGGCCGGCGCTGCGTGGCCGGCCTGATGCATCACCATCGATCCCTCTCTGCGCTGCTCGCCCCGACGGTGAATTCCTACAGCCGCCTTCAGCCGGCATCGCTTTCGGGCTACTGGCGGAACTGGGGCCGGGATCACCGGGGCGTCACGACCCGGATCTCCGGGGAAGCCGGTCCGCATGCCCGCATCGAGCACCGCATGGCCGATGGCGGTGCCAATCCCTACACGATGACCGCGGCGATTCTCCAGGCCTCGCTTCTCGGGCACCATAACGGCTATCCGTTGCCGCTTGCGGAAACGGGCGATTGTTTGGAAAATCAGGACGCCGTCGACGGCGTGCCCGAAGATCTGGGCTCGGCGCTGGACGAGCTGGCCGCGGACCGGGAACTGGTCCAGGCTGTCGGAGACGAGTTGGCCGGAAATCTCGATGCGATCAAGCGCGACGAGATTGAAAAGACCGCGCAGATGTCCGACATGCAACAAATCGATTACTACATCCATTTCATCTGAATCCCGAACATGGTCAAGATCACCTGGAAAATCGCCGGCAAGGACGACATCACCGCCGACATCCCGATCGGCAACACCCTGATGGAGGCGGCGGTCGACAACAACGTGCCGTTCATCGAGGGAGAATGCGGCGGCTGCCTGTCCTGCGCAACCTGCCATGTTTTCGTCGATCCCGACTGGTACGGTACGACCGGCGCTCCCGGCGATTTCGAGGAAGACATGCTGGACATGACTGAAGTCGAGCGGAGCCCCACCAGCCGCCTGAGCTGCCAGATCACGGCCAGCACGGAACTCGACGGACTGGTCCTGCACGTGCCGATCCCCGATTGAGAGACGGATCATGAAAGGGCCGATAGTCGTTGTGGGAGCGGGACAGGCCGGCGCGTCGTTCGTTTCCCGTCACGTGACGCTCGGCGGCGACGCGCCCGTCATCCTGATCGGCGAGGAGCCGTATGCGCCGTACCAGCGCCCGCCCCTGTCCAAGAAATTCCTGACCGGCGAGCTCGAGCGGGACAGGTTGTGGATCCGACAGCCCGACTGGTACGGGCAGAACGGCATCACGACCCGTTTCGGAACGCGCATCGCGGAACTCGCTCCCTCGCAAAGGACGGTCATCACGGATTCCGGCGAGCGCATCGGCTACGGGAAACTGGTGCTGTGCACGGGAAGCCGACCCCGGCTCTTGCCCGACGCCCTCGGCGGATCGCTTGACGGAGTTCACACCCTGCGGGAAATCGGCGATGCGGACCGGCTTGCCGAACGCCTGGGCGGCAGTCGCCGCCTGATCGTCATCGGGGGCGGGTACATCGGTCTGGAGATCGCCGCGTCCGCACGCAAGCTGGGACTCGAGGTGACCGTCATTGAAATGGCCGAACGGATATTGCAGCGTGTCGCGTCCGAGCAGACCTCCCTTTATTTCCGTTCCCTGCACCGCGATCACGGGGTCGAGATTCTCGAATCGACCCGCATCGTCCGCATCGCCGGACGCGACGGGGTGGCCCGGAGGGTTGAACTGGATTCCGGCGAGACGATCGACGCCGACGCCGTGCTGGTCGGAATCGGGGCGCTGCCCAACGTCGAGCTCGCCGAAGCGGCCGGCATCGAATGCGAGAACGGCATCTGCGTGGACGAGGCCTGCCGGACCTCGGATGCAGACATTCATGCAGCCGGCGACTGCACCAGTTTCGTCAGGAACGGCCAGCGCATCCGCCTCGAATCGGTCCAGAACGCCGCCGACCAGGGCGATCTCACAGCCCGCGTCCTGTCCGGGCACGATGACCGGTATGCCTCCGTGCCCTGGTTCTGGTCCGAGCAGTATGACTGCATGCTCCAGATCGCCGGGCTCAGCCAGGGATTCGACCGCGCCGTCATCCGACGCAACAGCACGAGCGGCGGCCAGTCGGTATGGTATTACACCGGCGAGCGGCTGATCGCGGTCGACGCCATGAACGACACGAAATCGTACGCTTTCGGAAGGCGGATGCTCGAAATGGGGATGAATCCCCGTGCGGATCAGGTCGAGGACGAGCAGACCGATCTCAAGGCCCTGCTTCAGGCCGGCATGCCGAAATAACGGTCACGCGGCATCATCTGGGGCAACACCGGACGCATTGCCGATTCGGGATTGCCGCCTACCAGCGGCCGATAATGACCCCCCACTGCTCGTCCCGCTCCGGTCCCTGCCCTTCCATGTATCCGTATTCCAGTCCGGTCCGCCGCCTGAGCGACAGGTGCCACTCGAACAGGCGGTCCTTCAACTCCCGGCGCACGCCAGCGTATCCGGGGTCCTGGCCGAGGTCCGACAGCTCGTCGGGATCGTGGACCAGATCGAAAAGCTGGGCCGGAAAATCCAGGTAGTGCACGTATTTCCATCGGCGATCGCGCACCATGAATGCCCGGCAACGATACGGCTCCATGCCCAGCAGCGCCCGCGCCCCGCGTTCCGAATAGTCGATCTCGCTGACCGTCGCATCCCGCCAGTCGTCGGCAAGACCGGGGTTTTCGAGCAGGGGGTTCAGCGAGCGCCCCTCGATGCGCTCGCGACAGATGTCGCCACCCGCCAGCTCGATCAGGGTCGGCAGCACATCAACCGATTCGACGAATTCGTCCCGCACCGTCCCGCGTGTCCGGTCCGCCTCGGCCCGGGGATCCCGGATGATCAGCGGAATCCTGACCGACGGCTCGTGAAACAGGTCTTTCTCTCCAAGCCAGTGATCCCCGAGGTAGTCGCCGTGGTCGGACGTGAACACCACCACCGTGTTGTCCAGGCCGCCGCTTTGGCGCAACCAGGACAGCAGGCGTCCGAGATGATCGTCGATCTGCCTGATCAGGCCCATGTAGATCGGGATCACGGTATCCCTGACCTCGTCGCGGGCATAGGACAGGCTGTACTCGAGTTCCATGAATGCCGCCACCACGGGATGCGGATTGACGCGCTCGCCGCCCGAGCGGACCGGGGCCTTGACCTGCCCGGCCCCGTACATGCAATGATACGGAGCCGGGGCGACGATCGGCCAATGCGGCTTGATATAGCTGAGATGGAGGCACCACGGCCCCGTTCCGGACTCCCGGATGAAATCGATCGCCCGATCCGTCAGAAACGCCGTTTCGGAATGCTCCTCCCGGACCGCCGCCGGCAGCCGGGCATGCCTGAGCAGCCAGCCCGAATGAATCCGCCCCGATGAATCGATTCCGCTGTTCGCGGCCCGGTCCCAGGGATTGACCGCATCGTACCCGAGGGAACGCAGGTAGTCAGTGTATCCGTGGCCCTCGGGGAGCATCGGATCGGGATACAGGCCTTCATGCCACTCATAGGGCTCGAATCCGCCGGTGGACGCATTCTGGACGGCCTCTCCGTCCGGATCGGCGCCAAGCGCCAGGAGGTCGTCCGCGGACTTGAAGCTGTGGGTCTTGCCCACCAAGGCGCAGCGGTACCCCAGCGGGCGAAGGTAGTCGGCCATCATTCGCTCGCCAAGGGCGGTCGCATCCTCGTTTCCCATCACCCCGTGGCTGGACTGGTACCGCCCGGTATAGAAGCTCGCCCTTGACGGGCCGCACAGGGGCGCCTGGCAATTTGCGTTGGCAAACCGCACGCCGTCACGGGCGAGACGGTCGAGATGCGGGGTCTCGAGATGGGGATGCCCATAGTAGCCGAGATAGTCCTGCCGCAACTGGTCGCACATGATGAACAGGAAGTTGGGCTTGCCCATCGTTCAGCGCACCGCGGGTGTGAACGAAGCGGCCCGCGATGCCGGATCGCACGGCGAAAGCACCCTGTACCTGCCCGGGAGAGGTGGACGGGAGGCGGTCGGCCATTCGGCAAGACGGCATGGGACAAGTCTGCAATCGACAGGAACTGGTGCCGTGTTCTCTCGGGTGGGCATGATTCCCAGTGGCTTCCGCCGCGTCATGAAGTGGCAGGATTCTCCCCTCGGGGGAGTCTCCGTGTCAACGGCAACGTCCCCATCCGGTCCCCCCTTCCCGGGGACGGCGGGATACGGCCCGGGCAAGCGGGCTTGGCCGCCGTGCCGTTTTGGATCGAGAGCAGCGGCCATCACATCACCGAGCAGAGCCTGAGCGCATCGAACATGGCTGCGGCGAGGTTCCGGCTGGACTGGGCGTCCCCGATGCGGTGCAGCTGATAGCTCCCGGCCACCCCCGGCTGCGGCCGACCGGCCAGCAACGCGGGGATGTCGGTGATTCCGTCATTCGAGGACGCGCCCCTGAGTTCCCGGTAGAGATCCTCCACGGGGACCGTTCCGCAATCGGCGATCACCTGTTCGGCGGTCATTTCGCGGATCCTGCTCGTCAATTCGCAGGCGAACACCGCTGTCAGCCGGCCTGCGGACCGTTTGACCCTGATCAGGCGGTGTTCCGCAACCGGGACGATGTCGCGCCTTGCCAATTCCCTTTTCCAGATTGCCCTTTCGGCGTACCCAAGCTCGGCTCCCGGGCGATCGTCGATCAGCACGGCCTGCACCCGGCTCCCCCGGTCGTGGCAGTATTCCGCGGTGGTCAGGGCCGGATGCCTTCCGGTGCCGTCATAAACGATGACACTGTCGGCCGGTCTCGCCGCTCCGCCCAGCACATCCCAGGCCGAGGTGACCCATCGTGCGCCGTCGATGCCGCCAACATCCGGCACGCCGCCGGTCGCCAGGATCACGATGCCCGGTTCTTCCGACAGCACATCGGAAATCTCGGCAAGGCGGTTCGTGCACAACTCGACGCCGAGCCTGTCGAGTTCCGAGAGGCGCCAGTCGATGATTCCCGCAACATCCCTGCGCCAGCTCGACGCCACGGCCAGCCGGAGCTGCCCTCCGGGCTTCGACGCGGCTTCAAGAATCTTGACCGAGTGTCCTCTCTCGGCGAGTATCCGCGCCGCCTCGAGCCCGGCCGGACCGGCCCCGACCACCACCGCCCGGGTGGTGCCGGACGGGTTTTTGCGAATGAGCTGGGGCCAGTGCCGTTCCCTTGCGGCCGCCGGATTGTGCGCGCAGGTCGGCCGGTTGTCGCCCATGCAATGGGTCATTCCGACGCACGGACGAATCCGGTCCTCCTCCCCGCGAAGGATCTTGTTGACGATATGCGGATCCGCGATGTGGGCCCGGGTCATGGCCACCATGTCCAGCAGTCCTTCGCGGATGGCGTGCCGGGCCGTGGCCAGATCGACGATCCGGGCCGCGTGGAACACCGGCAGATTCACCTCCCGCTTGAACCGGCCGGCAATCTCGAGCCAGGGTGCGGCAGGAGAGCCCATCGCGGGCATACAGTCGGTGACCATCCGCAGTTCGGTGTCGATTCGTCCGTAGTTCGCGTTGAAGAAATCGATCAGCCCCGACCGCTCGAATACGCCCGCCATGTGCAGGCAATCCTCGAAATCGGATCCGTCCTGCATGGCCTCGTCGACCGGAAACCGCATGCCCACCAGAAAATCGTCCCCAACCTTCCGGCGAATCTCCTCATGGACCATGAGCCCGAACCGGCAACGATTCTCGACCGAGCCGCCGAACTCGTCGGTGCGATGATTCGTGGCCGGCGAGAGAAACTGTCCGATCAGGTGGCCTCCGACCATGGTTTCCATGCCGTCCAGGCCGCCTTCCCTCGCACGATGGGCGGCCTCGCCGAAATTGCGCATCACCCTTCGAATGTCGTCGCGGTCCATCTCCCTCGGAATCGAGCGGTGCAGGGTTTCCCGGACCGGAGAGGGTCCGATGGTCGACAGCCAGTTTTGGGAATTCCACTCTCCACGGCGTCCCAGATGGGTCAGCTGCATCATGATTCCCGCTCCGGCACGGTGGATTCTTTCCGAAAACGACTGCAGGCAGGGAATGATCCGGTCGTTCGACATGTCCAGCTGGCCCGACGGCCAGGTCGAGTCCTCCGAGACGTAGGCGGAACCCCCGAACATGGTCAGGCCGATTCCGCCCCGGGCCTTCTCCTCATGGTAGCGCTGATACGTCTCCCCCGGAATTCCGGGCCCTTCCTCAAGCCCGCATGCGTGACTGGTGGACATGATCCGGTTCCTGAAGGTGACGTCCCGGATTGACAACGGCATCATCAGCGGATCGGTGTCTCCAGGATTCATGAGGATGCCTCCATTACCGGTCCATCATCCGGCCATCCGGGGCGCCGGAGATATTCCGGCCGCCGGCGGGACTTTTCCCGTCGGCTTGTCGACGGGCGAGTCCGAGCAGCTTCGACCAAGTCTCCCGGGGGACGGCGACACCCGACCGACGAGCCCTTTCCCGGTGTTCCCGCTCCCGTTCTCCGGGTATCTCGACACGCTCGAAGCCGGGCATGGCCGGGCAACTCCTCAGCTCGGAAAGAATCTCCTCGGCAATACAGCGCATGACCGGCGCCTGCTGATAGCGCGAGGTGTCGACTGTGATCATCAGCCAGTTTGCCTCGGTGGTCGCCGGACCGAGCATCGCTTCGGCCATGACTTCCGCGACCAGCGCAAGCGCATAGCCCTTGGCGCCGGCCGCAGGCAGGATGGCCCCGCCCCGGAAATAGTCTTCCGGATCAGTGGTGGCGCAACCGTCGGCATCCATGAGCACGTCGTCGGGAAGCCGGCCGCCGGCGTCACGGGCCGCATAAATCCATCCTCCGGCAATCCGGGCCGTCGCGAAGTCCAGCACGACCGGCCCCCGCTCGCCCCCGGGCAGGGCAATGCTGTACGGATTTGTCGGCAGCATTGCCTTGCGACCTCCATGGGGCGCAACCTGGCGCCATGCAGACCGGTTTCCCCCTCCGAGCACGATGCAAAGGTGGCCGCGGTCGGCCACCGACTCGGTGAAGGCGCCGAGCCGGCCCGTGTGGCCGACATTGCGGATGGCCAGAACCGAAGCGCCGCGCCCGGACGCCTCGGCACACGCCACCTCGACGGCAAGATTCATTGCCGGAATGCCATGGCCGCCGTGGCCGTCGATCCAGACCACGCCGCGCTCGTTGCGCTTGAGCTCCGGTTCGGAACCGGGGTGCATGTATCCGGATTCGAACTGCTCGACATACTGGATCAGCCGCATCAGCCCGTGCGATTCCACCCCGCACAGGCTCGCGTCGCACAGATGCTCGGCAATGCTGCGCGCCCTCGCCGGCCGGCATCCGGAATGCTCCAGGATACCGGTCGCCGTCTCGATTGCCACGTCGACCGGGACGACCACCCTCTCGTCATCAAGGTCGAACTTGCTTCGAACCTCAACCACGGATTCCGCCTCCGTCACGGCGAGGACGATCGGCGCGATGGCCTGAAGACTTCTCAGTCATCGGCAATCCCGACTGCCCCGCTGGCCGCCTCGATGACCGCCGCCGCCTCCATCAGAATATCCTCCCTGAAGCGCGCAGCGACAAGCTGAACGCCCAGCGGCACCCTTCCACCGACGGTGCATACCGACATCGCGGGAACTCCCATGAACGGCAACGCGACCTGCGTCATCTGCGCCTCGAAGACGGACCGGAAGTCTTCGGGCGAACGGACATCCAGCATGTCCGGAAATGGCGGCTCGGCCGAAACCGGGCAAAGCAGCAGCGTATGTTCCGCCAGGAACCGCTGCCACTCCCGGGCCAGGGCCACGCGCCGCTGCAGTGCCTCCATCAGCGATTCCAGGCTGATCGGCCGGTCCAGCAACGCCATGCCCTGCTCGTACACGAACAGCGCATCGGGATCGTTTTCGTTCCTGATCGACTGCCCCCGATCAAGGGCGAATTCGGAAAACCACAGGCGAAGCTGCAATACGGCGGCCTCGCGCAGGGGAGGCGCGGGTGTCTCCAGGATGCGCCATCCGGACCGCTCGAGATGCCGGGCCGCCCGGCACAGCGCCTCGGCGACCGGTTCGCTGGTTTCCATGCCGTCCGGTCTCGGGCACAGCACCGCGGCCTTTCTGTATCCGCCCAACTCATGCGAAACCGGAACCCACCACGGGTCCAGATCGCTGGCGGCCGACATCGCATGAAATCCCAGCCGGATGTCCTCGACGGACCGTGCGACCGGGCCCGACACGGCCGACAGCTGGCTGCCGATATGGCGGTCGGGAAGAGACAGGTTGACAGCCGGTACCCGCCCCGGAGTGGGACGCAGGCCGTGAAGCCCGCAGGCATAGGCCGGATACCGGATGGAGCCGGCGATGTCCGTGCCGTGGCCGATTGCCCCGATGCCCGCGGCGGTGGCCGCGGCGGCACCGCCCGACGACCCGCCCGGCGTCAGGGCCGGATTTCGGGGATTCAGGGTATGGCCATGCAGGGAATTGCGGGTAAACCAGCGCATGGAAAAGGCCGGCGTGTTGGTCCGGCCGACGATCACGGCACCGGCCTGCCTGAGATTGGCGACGACCGGAGAATCGAGCTCGGCCACATGGTCCTTCTGGATACGCAGACCGTTGGTCGAGGCGCATCCCGCCTGGTCGACCGTGACCTTCACGGTGACCGGGACCCCGGCAAGCACTCCCGGAGAGATTCCCCGGGCAATGTCCTCGTCCCGTTTCCGGGCTTCCTCGATGGCCGCTTCCGGAAATTCCTGAACGACCGCGTTGATTCGGGGATTGGCCGCCGACAGTCTCGAGAGCACCTGCTCCGTCACCTCCAGCGCACTGACCTCTCCCGCCCTGACCTTTCCGGCGATTTCCGCCGCCCCCAGACGCCACAACTCCGTCATATTCCCTCAGCTCCTTCTGGATTGCCGGCCTGCCGATGCATGCCCGGGCGAACCGATGTGCACCCGAACGGTTCCGGGAGAGCCTCATCCGGATCGGCCGAATTCATATCGGCGATCCGCCTTCCGCGGTTCTGCGCCGGATGAATTCCTTCAGGGCCTCGACACGCTCGGGAGGCATCGGGGGCGGTTCAAACCGATCAAGAATCTGCTTCCAGATACCGTTGGCCCGCTGGGTCGCGGTCAGCCCACCGTTCTCCATCCACTGGCCGTAATTGTCCCAGTCCGAAACCAGAGGTTCATAGAAGGCCTCCTGGTACCTCGACAGGGTCTGCTCGCAGCCGAAGAAGTGCCCGCCGGGCTCCACGCTCGCGATGGCCTCGAACGACAGTTCGGCCTCGTCGGCACCGAGCGGGTCGAAGACTTCGGCGAATATCTGCAGCATCTCCACGTCCAGGATGAATTTCTCGAGGGATCCGGTCAGCCCGCCCTCGAGCCAGCCTGCCGCGTGAATCAGCATGTTCACTCCGCCCAAGACGCTGCCCCACGCCGACATCAGGAATTCGTAGACGGCCTGCTCGTCGGGCGCATTCGACGCGGTGGCCGCCGAACCCCGCCACGGTATCCCGATATGCCGGGCCAGCTGCCCCGCGCCGAACGCCGCCTGCACGAATTCCGGTGTGCCGAACGCGGGCGAACCGGACTTCATGTCGACATTGGACGTGAACGATCCGTACATCACCGGAACTCCGGGCCGGACGATCTGGGAGAGCGTTATCCCTGCCAGCGCCTCGGCATGCTGCAATACCAGCGCCCCGGCCATGGTGATGGGGGCCATCGCGCCGGCCAGGGTGAACGGGGTGATCACCGACATCTGGCCCGCGCGGGCGAAGTCGATGATGCCCTGGCACATGGGCACGTCCAGCTGGCGGGGAGAATTGGTGTTGATGACCGTGTAGCACCAGACCCTTTCCTCGAACTCCGGCATCGTCAGCCCCCGGGCGATCCGGGTCATCTCAAAGGCGTCGGACACCTGGCCGCTGCCCCGGGAAAAGATGAAATGCGGCTTGCCGCTCAGGGTGATCTGGGATTCGGTGACATGCAGATGGCGCAAATGCACCGGAATGTCCTGGGATTCGACATTGGGCGACTGGAGATGGATGACGTCGAAATGCTCGCTGAGACGAATCAGGTTTCGAGTGTCTTCCAGTGTTGCCGGCCTCTTGCCCCGGTCGATGTCGGACACGTGGGGGGCGCCGCCGACACAGACAAACGCGATGTTGTCCTCACCCAGGGTGACCCGATACCGCTCCGCCGCACCGTGCATGTCGAACACTTCCGGCGCGGTCGACAGGGCAGCCTCGACCATCTCGGGAGCAATCCGGGCCATCCATGTCGATTCATCCACATCGGCTCCGGCCTGCCTGAACAGGTGCCGGGCCTCCTCGTTCAGGATCCGGATGCCCAGCTCTTCAAGCACCCGCAATGCCGTTCGGTGAATGTCTTCGATATGATCTTCGCTGAATGCGGTCTGCCGGATCAGCGTATTGTGGAGGTGGCGGTAGTCGCTCCTGCGT
>VYGS01000144.1:16735-25285 GCA_009841725.1 Gammaproteobacteria bacterium | reverse complement strand
TCCATCACCCGACAGCGACCGGCAACCGGCCTGCAATGCCTGCGAAACCTCTCCCACCATCATCGTTTTGTGACAAGTCCGATTCAGATTGACGTGACGCGGGACCGGTGATGCCGGCCCGTCGTGCACGAAAGCCCATGCCGCTATTGTAAGGAAGGTGAACCGCGATAAACAGCCATGAGTCGCATGTTTTTGCCAATCGCCAGAAGACTGCGTCTCTTGTGCCCAAGCTGTTTTCAGGCGCATCCGTGCCGCATGCCCAACGAGAAGGCATCCCCTCAATCCAATATCGGCGGGATTCGCTGCACCGGCTTTCCGACAGAACCGTCCTGGCGACCGGATTTGCCACGGATGGCCGGAAAACTGAACCGGAACGTCAATCTGCCCTTGATGAAAGGTCGGCCGCACGATGTCCAATTGATTGAAAGCATCAACGATCTCGGCTGATTCACAAGGTCGGGAAACGACTCGAAGGCCACATTGAAAACTGCTTTTTGTGGACGGAAGAATTACAATCGGTTCGAATAAGCCAGGAATAAGCCGGAATAAGCCAGAAATAGCCATATATAGCCAACGAAACGATCTACGGGGACTTCCAGCGTGCTCCGTATCTCGCGGATTCAGCCCGGTCCTTGGCCTTGAGCGTGGCGAGATCCTTTCGCACCCGTCGCTCGTTTGTCTGTCGGCCCAACAGCAAGCGGATTTTCCCGAGAGCAAGAGGAAATTCCGAACTGGGAATGCCAACGCCTTCAGGGTGGAGCCGGTGATTGATGTTCCTCCACCGCCCCTAATGGCACAATTCCAATGCATGCCGTCACGAAAAATACCGCCGAAATCAGATCTTCCTTAAGGAAATGCCATTGCCCGTGAAGGGGTTTATCCTTGTGAAGGAATCGGCAAATCGACTCCGGCTGTGGAACGAACTGCAGACAGGGGGGATGTCCGACATCTCCGGCACTTTACATGCCTGAGCAAGGTTGCAAGCCCGTACACCCGAGTCTTGACAGCAGTTCGGAGATTTTGGAGGAGTCCGGTGCGATAGCGAACTGCTCCGCATACACTTTTCAGTCCCGCAGAAATGCGGGAAAACCAGCCTGGAAATGTCTCATTTAGGCGGTACGATTTGATTGTCCGAAAAATCAGGATTCCTCACCAGACACCGATGTAGTAACATGGTTACGTTACGTGCCAGAGATTCGTCATGACCGTTACCAGCCGCAGATTCAATCAGAGTCCTTCCGGTGCAAAAAGAGCCGAGGCTTCCAACCCTGTAATCATCAGCGATCATGGAAAACCTGTGCGTGTCCCGCTCGGCATAGAGGCCTGTCGAAAGCTTTCGAAAGAGCGTCGAAATCTTCTGGATGCCGTGTCAATCAAAGAGTTCTCCGACACCGATTTCGATCCGCCACGCATTGATCTCCACAAGGCTGATTGCATCTGAAACACGGAATACCCCATGCCAAGCCGCCCTGAAAAATCCCCGATCAGGCTCGTCAGGTTTGGCGATATCCAGTTCGGACCGAGATTCGAGCACGGCGACATGGCGCGGATTGCGGAGGTGTGCGGCGAGAACGACGGCACCGAACTCGGGGTGGGCTGGGCCAGGCTGACCGGCGCCCGAATCCCCTGGACAATCCGTTACGACGAGGTGCTGACCGTGTTCGAGGGACAACTCCAACTGCACGCGGACGGCAGGCTGTACAGTCTGGAAGCGCGTGACAGCATCTGGCTTCCCGCCGGGACCGAACTCGTCTACGAGGCGGATTACGCATTGATCCATTTTGCCATCCACCCCTCTTCCTGGGCATCGGGCTCCGGAGCTGCGGAACAATGAAGCCGGTTCGGCACCTGCCGGTCAACGATTCGACGAACGGCTGGAGTCGCATTCTCCCTCCCCGGACACCGAAACCGGTCCTGGATGGGGATATCCGTGCCCATACGGTCGTGGTGGGCGCCGGGTATGCCGGCCTCGCCGCCGCCCGGCGCATGGCGGAAAACCGCCCGGACGAGCGCGTCGTCCTGCTCGAAGCGCACAAGGTCGGCGAAAACGCATCCGGCAGGAACTCGGGATTCGCCATCGACCTTCCACACGTCATCAGCAGCAGCATGGACGAGCTGGAAAGCGCCCACCGCCACATGTCGCTCTCCAGGGCGGCGATCGCCTACCACGAGGAGCAGATTTCCCGGCACGGGATCGAATGCGACTGGAGCCAGCAGGGAAAATACCAGACCGCAGTGACTGACCGCGGTGCGGAGACATACCTGATGCCATTCATGCAGGAGCTCGACAAGCTGGAAGAGCCCTATACCTGGATCGAGGGCCGGGAACTCGATTCGGTGCTCGGGACCGGCCATTTCAGGGCCGCGGTCTACACTCCCGGCTGCCGCCTGCTGAATCCGGCGGCACTGGTCAGAGGGCTTGCCGACACGCTGCCCGAGAATGTCGTGCTTCACGAGCATGCCCCGGTCACCGGAATCGACTGTTCCGGCGGCATTCACCTGAAGACCGAGGCGGGCAGCGTGCGGGCGGAGCGGATGGTCCTGGGCGTCAACGCCTTTGCCCGGTATTTCGGGTTCTATGCCCGGAATATCCTGCCTTTTGCCGCCAACGCCAGCCTCACCCGAAGACTGACGCCGGCCGAGCAGGAGGCGCTGGGCTGCAAGGGCGAATGGGGCGTGACTCCCGCCAACGCGTTCGCCTCAATCACGATGCGCTATACCCGGGACCATCGTATCCTGATCCGGCAAAACATCTATTTCAATCGCCTGATGCGGGAGTCCCAGAGCTACCAGGACCGGATTGCGAAACACCACAAGAGGCTTTTCGACGAGCGATTCCCGATGCTGCCCGAAGTGGACATGGAATACACCTGGACCGGTTATCTCGCACTGTCGCAGAACGGCGCGCCCGGATTCGGCCGGGTTGCCGAGAACGTCTACTCCTGCGTCTGTCAAAACGCGATCGGCGTGACCAAGGGCACCATCGGCGGAATGCTTGCGGCCGACATGGCCTGTGGAGAGGACAACGAGCTGATCGGCTACATGCAGAGTCTGGGACAGCCCAGCGTGCTGCCGCCTTCCCCCTTTCTGGACATCGGCGTGCGGGCCAAGCTGCTCTGGGAAACATGGAGTGCCCGGGACGAGGTCTGAATCCGGCAGGGCCATTCATGGCGCGAACAGATATGTGCATGACTGTGACCGTCCGATCAAATGCCGCAAAACTCGCATATAATTTTCGCTGAATCGGATTCCGGCCATCCTCATCAGGCCGGAATCGGCGTTCGCCGCAGTCTCCCGCGACCGAACGGCGCTCGCGCATCCAATCGAACCTAACGGGGAAAACACATGGCGGAATTTCCTTCTGAAGCAGATGTCGTCATCATCGGACAGGGCGGTATCGTCGGCGCCTCCGTGGCCCATCACTTGATTGAAAAGGGATGGGAGAACATTGTCGGAATCGACAAGTCCTCCATTCCGACCGATATCGGCTCGACCTCCCACGCCTCGGATTTTTGCTACCTGACGTCGCATGATTTGACGAGCTGCTGGACCACGATCTACAGCGTGGATTTCTACGAAAAGATGGGGCATTACGCCCGAGTGGGCGGCCTCGAAGTCGCCCGCCACGACGACCCTGAGCGCATGCAGGAACTGAAGCGCAAGGTCGGGTCCGGAAAATGCTTCGGCACCCGGGTCCGCATGATCGGTGCCAAGGAGGCCAAGGACAGGTTTCCGCTTTTGGAGGAGGACATGATCCAGGGCGCGATGTGGGATCCGGACGCCGGACTGGTTGTCCCCCGCTCCCAGACCGTGGTCGGCGAACTGGTCGAAAGGGCTGTCGAAACCGGCAAGCTCCGGGCTTTCGCCAACACGCCCGCGACCGGGATCGACATCGAAGGCGGTAGGGTCCGGGGCGTCCGGACACCCAAGGGATATATCCGGACCGGCGCGGTGGTGGTGGGCGCCGGGCTGTGGGGGCGCATCATCGCCGAGATGGCCGGCGAGGACCTGCCGATCATGCCGGTCGACCACCCCCTGTGCTTTTTCGGGCCGTACCAGGAATTCGAGGGAACCGGGAAGGACATCGGCTATCCCCTCCTGCGGGATCAGGGCAACTCGGCCTATTTCAGGGACACGGGAGATCCGGCAACGCCCGAAGGCGGCCAGATCGAATGGGGGTACTACGAAGAGAAGGACCCCCGCCTGGTGCATCCGCGGGACCTGCTCGAGAAGGAAGACGCCCGGCTTTCCCCCTCGCAGCGGGATCTCGAAGCCGAACAGGTCATCGAACCGCTCGAGCGCGCCATGGAACTGACTCCGATCCTTGCCGAACTCGGGTGGGACAGCAAGCGCTCGTTCAACGGACTCTTGCAGGTGACCGCGGACGGCGGACCCTCCGTGGGCGAGTCTCCGGAGACCCGGGGACTGTGGTATGCCGAGGCGGTTTGGGTCAAGGACGGTCCGGGAGTCGGCAAGATTCTGGCGGATCTCATGACAGACGGCGTGACCGACATCGACACCCACAGCATCGATGTCGCACGCTTCTATCCCATCCAGAAGACCCCGACGTACATCCACGACCGGTGTTACGAGTCGGCCTTCAAGATCTACAACCCCGCCGTCCACAACCGCGAGCCCTACACCAAGGGGCGCTCCCTGCGCCGCAGCCCCTTCTGGTCGAGGGAACAGGAGCTTGGCGGCCATTTCATGGAACTGGCCGGGTGGGAGCGCGCTCACGGCTACGCCTCCAACGAGCACCTGCTGGAGAAATACGGCGAGCGGGTGCCGGTCCGCGAGAACGAGTGGGACAACCGGCATTTCTGGAGGGTCTCCAACGCCGAGCATCTGGTCATGTCCGACCATGCGGGCATGATCAACCTGTCGCATTTCGCCGTCTACGACGTCTCCGGACCGGACGCCGAACGGCTGATGGAATACCTGTGCGTCGCCAAGGTCGGAGGCAACACGCCTCACGGCAAGGGAATCTATACGCATTTTCTTGACCGGCACGGCGGAATCCGCGCCGATCTCACGGTCATTCGTCTGTCCGAAGACCGCTACCGGGTCATCGACGGCGCCGACGCGGGCAACCGCGACTGCGTCTGGATGAAACGCATGGCCGAGGACCTCGGCTGGACCGCGAGCATCGAGGACCGCAGCGATCATCTGGCGTGCCTGGGCCTGTGGGGCCCGAATGCCCGCAACATCCTCAAATCGGTCGCCGACAGGCCGGAAGAGCTCGAGCACGAACGCTTTCCCTTTGCGACCACGAAGCACATCACCCTGCGCGGCATCCCGGTGCACGCCTTCAGGATTTCCTATGTCGGCGAGCAGGGGTGGGAGTTGCACGTTCCGTTCAGCTACGGGCTGTCTCTGTGGGATCTCATTTTCGATCAGGGCGCGGTCCCGGTCGGCGTGGAAACCTATGCCAACAGCCGGCGCCTCGAAAAGAGTTTCCGGCTCCAGAACGCGGATTTACTGACCGAGTACAACCTGTTCGAAGCGGGCCTGGCGCGGCCCCGGATCAAGGAGGCCGACTTTTTCGGCAAGAGCGCCTATATCGAGCAAAGCCAGCGATCCGTCCAGGAGGCCTACCTGTGCACGCTGGTCATGACTGACAACGTGGATGCCGGCGGTGTCGCCCGCTTCCCGGTCGGAACCTGCCCGATTATCGATCCGGACACCGGCGAGGTGCCGGTCGACGGATTCGGACGGCGGTCCTACACCACCAGCATTGCCTACGGCCCGTCGGTCGGCAAGAACATCGCCCTCGGCTATCTGCCGGCGGACTATGCCCGGGAAGGCCGGAATCTCCTGATCGAATACTTCGACGAGCCCTTCCCGGTCGAGGTGGCGGCAGTCGGCTGCAAGGGGCTCTACGATCCGGACAATCTGCTGCCGAGAGGCTGACCGGCGACCGGCCGCAAGCATCCGGCATCCCGGCGACATGCCGTTCGGGATGCTCCGGCCGCGCTGATCCGCGACGCGGGTTGCGCGGCCGGTTTTCCCAAGGGCGTTTACTTTCCTTCCGTTTTGCAAAATAATGCCTCATCGGCAACCGAAGGGGTGAACTGAAATGGCCTTCACCGTATTGGCCCTGGGCGGTGACGGAATCGGGCCCGAAGTGCTCGAGGCCTCGCTCAAGGTGCTCGACACCGTCGCGCGGAGCGCCCGAATCCCCATCGATCTTGAAGAGGATCTCCTGCACGGCGCCGCATGGGATGCCTACGGGGTCCTGATCCGCCCGGAAACCCTGGAGCGGGCCAGGCGGGCGGACGCCCTTCTGGTCGGCGCGGTCGGGGGGCCCAAATGGGACGACATCGTGATCGAGGGCGGGCCGGAGGACCAAGACGGCCTGATGAAGCTTCGCCGGGAGCTCGACACGTTCGCGTGCATCCGCCATGCCCGCGCCTGGGACGCGCTGATCGACAGGACCCCGTATCTTCCCGGACGGGTGCACGGCGCCGACATCATCGTGATGCGCGAATTGTGCGCGGGCGCGATGTTCACCCGCACGAGGGGAATGGACACGACCAAATCGGGAGAGAGGCGGGCGTACGACCTAAACGAATACACGGACGAACAGATACGGCGCTTCGCCCGAATCGGATTTGAGATCGCGCGAAGAAGAACGGGGCGGGTGGTCTCGGTCGACAAGTCCAACGTCTTCATCGCCGGAAAGCTGTGGCGCGAGGCGGTTGACGACGTCGGCCGGTCCGAGTTTCCGGATATCGAACTGACCCACCTCTTTGCCGACAACGCGGCCTACCAGCTGGCCTGTCGGCCAGCCGACTTCGATGTGGTACTGGCGGACAACCTGTTCGGCGATTTGCTGTCCGACCAGGCCGGGGCCATTTCCGGATCTCTCGGGATGCTGCCTTCCGCCTGCCTGTCCGACCTCCCCCGCACCGGCCGTGTGCAGGGCCCCGCCATATACGAACCGGTTCACGGCAGCGCTCCCGACATCGCGGGCCAGGGCATCGCCAATCCGGTCGGCATGATCCTGTCCGTGGCGATGATGCTGGATTACAGCATGGGTGCCGTGAAAACGGCCCGGCGGCTTGAGGCGGCGGTCGACCGGGCCCTTGCCTCTGGATACGCCACGCGCGATCTGGGCGGTACGCACAGCACGGCTGAAATGACCGATGCCGTGATCCGCGAGTTCCGCTCCCTCTGACCCGGCCCGAAGAAGGCGCATGGGCATTCCCTCCCGATCGCCCGAATACGATTACGTCATCGCCGGAGGCGGATCGGCCGGTTGCGTCCTGGCCGCCCGCCTGTGCGAGGATCGGTCCGTCAGGGTGCTTCTCGTTGAAGCGGGCGGACACGGCCGCAGCCTGTTCTCCCGGATGCCCGCGGGCAACGGCATCCTCATCGGCAACCGCCACTTCGACTGGGGATTCGAGAGCGCACCGCAGAAGGGCATGCACGGCTCCCGCCTCTATCTGCCGCGAGGGCTTGGACTCGGCGGAAGCTCGCTGCTCAACGGAATGATCTACATCCGGGGCAACGCCAAGGACTACGACCGCTGGGCCCGCCACGGCATCCGGGGATGGTCCTATGCGGAGGTCCTGCCCTACTTCAAGCGCTTGGAAAGCGTACCGCATCGAACCGGCAGCCTGTATCACGGGCAGGACGGTCCCGTGGGAATCGTCCCGTCGCCGAATCACGGCAGGCTGAACCGGCTGTTCGTCGAGGCCTGCGTCCAGGCCGGCGCCTGCCTGTCGGAAGACTTCAACGGCCCGTTCCAGCTCGGCGCAGCTCGGCTCGACTCGAACATCCGTGACGGCATTCGCCAATCCTCCGCCACTGC
Organism: Gammaproteobacteria bacterium; assembly: GCA_009841725.1. Classification (GTDB taxonomy): domain Bacteria; phylum Pseudomonadota; class Gammaproteobacteria; order Arenicellales; family Poriferihabitantaceae; genus Poriferihabitans. The sequence continues at coordinate 17,472 of VYGS01000144.1, read as the reverse complement.
CTATCTTTCCGACATTCCGAAAAACCTGACGATCACCACCCGCACCCGGGCGCTGGGCATCGAATTCGACGGCATGAAGGTGATCGGCCTGACGCTGGATTCGGGGCCAGTCCGGGCCGTCCGCGAGGTTCTCGTCTGCATGGGATCGTACGGCAGCCCGCAATTGCTGATGCTCTCGGGAGTCGGTCCGGCGGATCATCTGGCCCGCCACGGCATCGGGGTCCGGCTCGACCTGCCGGGAGTCGGCAGCAGGCTGTACGACCACCCCAACGTGCCGGTCCAGTACGATCTCTTCGACCCCGATCTCAGCCTGGCCCGGTACCAGCGGATCGACCGGGCGGCATGGCTGCTTGCACGCTATCTCTTCAACCGTTCCGGGCCGGGCGCCGGATCGTTCTGGTCGGCGATGCTGTTTCATTCCCTGCAGGATGCCGGGATCCCGGACTTCGAGGTGTTCTTCACTCCCATGGTGGTCAGGGAGGGGGGCTAGGGAGGCGGCTGGAATCTCGCCACCCTGCTGCACCCGGGCCGCTCGATCATCGCCCGCGGGAAGATGGCCCGGCCCGGCTTTCAGCTGGATATCAACCTGCTTCGGCCCGAAAGCTCCGGAACGGTCCGGCTCGGCTCCGCCAATCCCCTGGATCCTCCGGTGATCGATCCCGGGTATTTCTCCGAGAGCGCCGACATCCGGAAGCTGACGGCCGGCATCCGGCACATGCGCCATGTGGTCGATCAGC
>VYGS01000144.1:0-16725 GCA_009841725.1 Gammaproteobacteria bacterium | reverse complement strand
GGGCTCGTGCGCAACGAGATTTCCCCGGGCCGCGCGTGCCGCAGCGACCGGGACATGGAAAAGGCGATCCGCATGATCGCGGCCAGCGGCCACCACCCGGCCTGCACCTGCCGCATGGGTTCCGACGACGACCCCGACGCAGTGCTGGATGCGGAACTGAAGGTCCGGGGCATCGAGGGCCTGAGGGTGGTCGACGGCTCCAGCCTGCCTGACCAGGTCAGCGGTAATCTCAACGCCCCCATCATGATGATCGCGGAGAAGGCAGCGGATATAATCCTGAACCGGACACCTCTTCCCCCCGAATATCCGACATGAACAAACCCGTCACCTGCGGCGAAGCCACCATCAGGCTTCTTGAGCAATACGGCGTCACCACGCTCTTCGGCATTCCCGGCGTACACACCCTGGACTTCTGCCGGGGTCTTGGAAACGGCGTGCGGCATATCCAGGCCCGCAACGAGCAGGGCGCAGGGTTCATGGCCGAGGGATGGGCGAGGGCCACCGGTAGGCCCGGCGTCGCGCTGGTGATCTCGGGCCCCGGAGTGACCAATGCCAGTACCGCGATCGGGCAGGCGTGGGCGGACAGCCTTCCCGTGCTGCTGATTTCGGCCGAGGCGGCCGGCCCCACGATCGGCAAGGGCTGGGGCGTGCTGCATGAAATCACCGAACAGAAAAAGGTGACCGAGCCGTTGACCGCCCTGTCCGCAACAGCCCGTTGCGCCGCTGACGTTCCGGAATTGCTGGCCCAGGCCTTCAGCCTGTTCGCCAGCCAGAGGCCCCGTCCGGTTCATGTCTCGATCCCGATCGACGTCCAGGCGGAGCCGGTCGAAGAAGAGTGGAGCCCGGTCACTCCGCCCGGCCCGCCGGCTCCGGACGCCCGGCTGATCGAATCGACTGCCCAAGTGATGAAATCCGGTTCAAGGCCGGTGATCATGGTCGGCGGAGGCGCCCGCCACGCGGCGGACGGGATCAGGTCGGTCGCCGAATCGCTGGGCGCCATCGTGATCGCCTCCACCGCGGGCAAGGGCATCATTCCGGACGACCACCCCCTCAGCCTGTCCGCCTCGACCGTCCGGCCGGAGACCCTGGCCATGCTGGGCGAGGCCGATGCGATCCTGGCGATCGGCACGGAGCTGTCCGAAACCGACAGCTTCGTCGAAAGAATGCCGCTCCATGGAAAACTGGTGCGTATCGACATCGATGCCTCCAAGATCAACGACTTCTACCCCGCCGAAATCGGAATCGTGGCCGATGCCCGGCTCGCGGCGGACGCCCTGGCTCTCGCCCTCGAGGGCCATCGCGCCGCGGATGCGGTCGGTGCGGCAGAGCGGGCGGACACCGTGCGCCAAGCCATTTCCGCCAACCTCTCGGCTTCGGAGGTTCAGCACAATCGGCTCCTCAGGACGCTTGACGCCGTCGCGCCGGACGGGACCATCTGGTGCGGAGACGCCTGCCAGCTGGTCTATACCGGGGCTTTCAGGATGCCCGCGAGACACCCGGGAAAGTGGTTCTATCCCGCGGGATACTGCGCACTCGGCAATGCCCTGCCGAACGCCATCGGGGCCAAGCTGGCGTTGCCGGAGGCGCCGGTTGCGGTGCTCGTCGGGGACGGCGGATTCATGTTCACCATGCCCGAGCTGATGACCGCGGCGGAGCTGGAGCTTCCGCTGCCGATCATCATCTGGGAGAACGGCGGCCTGAAGCAGATTCAGGACGACATGGACGGCCGCGGCATCCCGCGCGTCGGGGTCGAGGGAATCAATCCCGACTTTCCGGCGCTGGCCAGGGCCTGTCATTGCCACGGGGTTCGCTGTAGCGGCCCGGACGATGCGGCGGCGGCATTTCTCCAGGCGCTGGAGCGCGACCGCCCGACCGTGATCGTGATTGAAGAGGACCGGTAAAGAGACCATGAAGCAGTATTCGTATTTTGCCGGCGGCAACTGGCACGAGCCCGCCTCCGGACAGTGGCTTGACAGCGAAAACCCCGCCCTGGGCGAGGCTTGGGCCCGGATTCCCGACTGCGGTACGGAAGATGTGGACCGCGCTGTCGGGGAGGCGCACGCATGCTTCTACCGCGGGCCGTGGGGGAAGGCGCAGGCCGCGGAGCGGGGACGTCTCCTTCGTCGGATCGGCGATGTCATCAGCGCCAATGCCGAGCGACTGGGGGAAATCGAAACCCGGGACAACGGCAAACTTCCGCAGCACATCACGCCGTCCCTGACATCCTGGCTCACGGACAGCTTCTACTATTACGCGGGCATGTGCGACAAGTTCGAGGGCTCGCTCCTGCCGAGCGAGGCTCCGGACATGCTGAACTATCTGGCCTGGAAGCCGTTTGGCGTCTGCGCCCTGATCACTGCCTGGAATTCGCCTCTGGGCGTCCTGATCTGGAAGCTGGCTCCGGCGCTGGCCGCGGGAAACGCAGTGGTGGTGAAACCGTCCGAATACGCTTCCGCCTCCACCCTGGAGTTGATGGACGTGCTCGGCGATGCCGACCTGCCCGACGGGCTGATCAATGTCGTGACCGGCTACGGTAGAACGGCCGGACAGGCGCTCGTATCCCACCCCGGCGTGTCGATGGTCAGCTTTACCGGCGGCATTCCCGGCGGGCGCTCGATCGCGGAACTGGCAGCCCGGCAGGTCAAGCCGGTCGTGATGGAACTGGGCGGCAAGTCTCCCCAGATCGTGCTGGAGGATGCGGACCTGGATCTGGCGGTGAACGGCATCGTGTCCGGAATTTTTCCGGTGAGCGGTCAAAGCTGCATCTCCGGCTCCCGCCTGCTGGTGGCTCGTCCCCTCTTCGAGACGTTCTGCGAGCGGCTGGTCGAGGTCGCATCCCGGGCCCGGATCGGGGATCCCGGAGATCCGGCCACCCAGATCGGCCCGATCGCCCACCGCGCCCATTACGAGAAGATTCTCGACGACATCGGCCAAGTGGTCGAGGCCGGGGGCGAATTGCTGCTCGATGGGCGCGGCAAGGGTCCGGACCGGGGGTATTACATCGGGCCGACGATCTTCTCGGGCGTGAGCCATGATGAGCGCCTCGCCCAGGAAGAGGTGTTCGGGCCGGTGGCCGTCGTCATCCCGTTCGACAGCGAGGACGAGGCCGTCGCCATGGCCAACGGCACCGTCTACGGACTGGCGGCCGGCATCTGGTCCCGGGATGTCAACAAGGCGATCCGGATGGCCGAGAGCATCCAGGCCGGAACAGTCTATATCAACAACTATTTCAACGCGACGACACAATCCCCGGTTGGCGGATGGAAGCAGTCCGGCTACGGCCGGGAAAACGGCATCGAGGGCATGCGCTGTTTCATGCAGACGAAATCGGTCTGGCTTGCAACCCGCCCGTCCCAGCCGGACCCCTTCCCGGCCCGGTGATCCCGAAGGGGCGAATATTCATCCGGCGCCAGCATTCATCAGTCGGGTCTCCCGCATACCGATTGTCCGACCCTTGCCTCCTGTTTGCGCGCACGGCAACGTTGATGTACGATGCTCCATCCCGCATACGACCGTGATCGGAATCAATCCATGAGCAACCCCGGCTGAATCTGGACTCATGCCAAACACTTCCACGCAGACACGCTCCCGTTCCGGAGGCCGCTCGGCCCGCCGCATAATTCGTGCAGCAATGAATTTCGACATGCTGCCCGGACTCGAGAATACGTTGCCCCGTTGCGAGATCATGAACGGTTCGCAGGTGGAGCGCATCGACAACGCGTCCATGGATATTCTGGAGAACATCGGCGTGACGTTCCGCGATCCGGTTGCCCTTGAGGACTGGAGACGGGCCGGGGCGAGAGTCCGTGACGAGCGGGTCTACCTGGACCGCGGCCTCGTGCGCGAGTTGATCTCGACCATACCGGCCGAATTCACCTACCGTGCCCGCAACCCCGTCAAGAATGTGAAGCTGGGCGGCCGAAGCGCGGTGTTCGTGCCGATGACTGGCGCTCCCTATCTGCGCGATCTCGATGATGTCCGGCGCAATCCCACGCTTGGCGATCTCGCGATGTTCCACAAGCTGTCGCACATGCTGCCGGCGCTCCATTCCACCGCCCACCACATCGTCGAGCCGTACGATCACCCGGTTTCCCATCGCCATCTTCGCATCACCTACTCGTCCATGAAACATTCCGACAAGATGTTCATGGGCATGACGACCTCGCCCAAGAACGCCGAGGATGTCATGGACATGTGCGCGATCCTGTTCGGGGAGGATTTCCTGGAGACGCATCCGGTCACGACAGGGAACTGCAACGGCAATTCCCCGCTGGTCTGGGACGAGGTCATGCTCGGGGCCATGCGGGCCTTTTGCCAGCGAAACCAGCCGGTGCTCTGCTCGCCTTTCGTGCTCGGCGGCGCGAACACCCCCGCCTCCGTCGCGGCGTCGGTCTCCCAACTGAATGCCGAGGCCCTGTCGGCGCTCGCCTATACGCAAGTCGTGCGCAAGGGGTGTCCGGCCATCTACGGGCACTATCTCTCGACGGTCTCCATGAAATCCGGCGCCCCCATGGCGGGAACGCCGGAAATCAGCCTGATGAATTTCATGATCGGCCAGATGGCGAGGCACTATGGCGTTCCGTGGCGGACTTCCAGCGCACTCGGCGGCGCGAAGACCTTCGATGCGCAGGCCGGATACGAATCTGCGACGACGCTGTCTGCGGGCATGCACGCGGGCGCCCATTACATCTGGCATTCGGCCGGCTGGAACGAGGCGGGCATGCACTGTTCGGTGGCCAAGTTCATCGTCGATGCGGAGCAGTGCGCCATGGCCTACCGCATGGCGCAGGGTGTCGGATGGGACGACTTTGACGAGGCGTTGAGCGCGGTGGACGACATTGGCCCCGGCGGACACTACCTCGGCCATCCCCATACCCAGGAAAATTTTCAGACGGCCTTTTTCATGCCGGAGATGTTCGACAACAACTCGATCGAACAATGGATGGCCGAAGGCAGCGTGGAGATCACTAGGCGGGCTCTCGACCACGCACGAAGGCTGCTCGAAGCCTACGAAATGCCGAAAATGGACGAGGCTGCGGATGAGGCGCTTCTCGAGTACATCCGGTGCCGGGAAGATGAAATTCCCGTTGCGAGCGAACTGAACCAGAAGTACTGAACAGCGGCAACCGAATGGAGTTTGCGGAAAAATCGGCTCTCGTCACCGGTGCGGCGGGAGGAATCGGCAGCGAAATAGTCAGAAAATTGCGCAAGGCGGGAGCGCGTGTCGCAGTCGCCGACCTCAACGTCGAACACGTCGAGGCAGAGGCTCGCCTGCCCGGCGACCTGCTTGACAGCGCATATGCCGACGGCTTGCCGAAAGCCGCCTCGGACGCCCTGGGCGGTCTCGACATCGTGATCAACAACGCCGGCGTCATTGCGCGCGGCCCGGTGACCGAAACCGACGACGCCGAGTGGGAGCTGTCTGTGGGAGTCAATGTCGAGGCGCCGTTTCGCATCTGCCGATCCGCCATTCCCATCATGGCGGCCCGTGGCGGCGGAGCGATTGTCAACATCGCATCCTGCTGGGGATTGCGTCCCGGGCCCGATCACGCCGTGTACTGCATGACGAAGGCCGCACTGGCTTCGCTGACGCAGTGCATGGGACGCGATCACGCGCATCAGGGCATCCGCATCAACGCGGTCTGTCCGAACGAGGTCGACACGCCTATGTTGCGCTCCGGCTTTGCCCGACGCGGCTTCGAGACGGATACCGCCGTCCGGGAACTCGGCAGGACGGTTCCGCTCCAGCGCATCGCCGAACCTGAGGACATCGCCGATGTCGTGCTTTTCCTTCTGTCCGACAAGGCCCGCTACATGTGCGGGTCGCTGGTGGAAGCGAGCGGAGGCAAGCCGGTGGCATGAGGCGATTCGAAGGAAAGGCCGTGCTGGTGACCGGTGGCCGAAGCGGCATCGGACAAGCCGTTTCCCGTCTGTTCAGGGACGAAGGCGCGCGGGTGGTCACCGCGCAACGCACCGAAGACGGCGAGTTCGAATCGATCGTGGTCGACTTGAGCCATCCCGACAGCCCGGCACGGGTGATCGAGGAGACCGTCGGAAAATGCGGTCGGCTCGACGTGCTGATCAACAATGCCGGGATGATGCAGGAAGCATCCATCGAAGAGATGTTGCCCGAAGCCTGGCAGCGCAATCTGGCCGTGAATCTCACCGCTCCTTTCCTGATGATCAGGGCCGCCTTGCCGCATTTGCGAAAGACACGCGGCTCCATCGTCAATATCGGTTCCATCGAGGGGCTGGGCGCGAATCCCGGACACGCCGCCTATTGCGCCTCCAAGGCGGGACTGCACGGACTGACCCGGGCCGTGGCCGTGGACCACGGGCACGAAGGCATCCGCTGCAATGCCGTGGCGCCAGGCTGGATCGACACCGAGCTTAATGCCGACTTCATCGCAGGCATGGAGAGTCCAGAGGCCTTTCGGCGCGACATCGGGCAAATCCACCCGGTCGGACGCACAGGGACACCCGAGGAAGTCGCGGCACTGGTCGCCTTCCTGGCATCCGAGGAGGGCGGATTCATCACCGGACAGATCCATGTGGTCGACGGCGGGCGGACGGCCAAGTTGAGCCTGCCGTAGATTCCGGCCGCAACCGCCGCTCTGCGGCACGCCTCATATAGTCTTGTCTGCCCGCATACCAGTCGACCACCATAGCCCGTAGCGTTTCTTCGTGCCCGTACCTTTGCGGGGCTCCTGCCAGACACTGTATTAGGCAATCACCTGGTTCGGCAATGGCGTCGAAAATTCACTCATTGCCCTTGTGAAGGCAGCATTGAGAGCGTCATTTCCGCCTCTATCGAGACTTCGAGAACATGGTTGACCATGACGTCCATCGGTTCGCCGTGTTTGGAAAGAAATACGATCGCGCCACGCAGTAATAACTCCGAACGTTCCCGACCGACGCTCGGTAGGATTATTAGACCCGGGTGCACGTCCTGGACTGCGACAAGAGCGCGGAAATCGCGCGCATTGGCCGTCACGAGTACAAGGTCGTGCTCGACACATCTTGTCAAGACGCGGTGGTCTGATGCACCTAGCCCGCCGAAGTCACGCGGATGAAAAGCAACATGAATCCCTTCAGCATTCAGGGTTTGGGCAATTTTAGGGGATAGACACTCATCCAGAAACAACCGCATCATCTTGCTTCTGAAACCATTCAGACCGTGTTTCGCCAGGGTCTACCAGACGGGCGCCCTCGGAGAGGATGGGTCTTGGCATAGATCTCTGCGGCCTCGAATGCCTGACGCGGTATATCCGGATAGTCCTCTACGAGGTCATCAATACTGTCCCCATCCTGCAACTGTCCGAGAATTGCATAAACTGTCAATCGTGTTCCGACTATGACCGGAGTACCGCCCAGAATACTCTCATCGGATGTGATGTATCGATCACGAGCTTTTCGATATCGTTCGGCGTTACGTAGAGAGTCTTCCGCGAGACGCTTGAGATCGAGCATAGCACCGGGGGTAAATTCGACTGTCTCAAGTTTCATGGATTCCAGCTGGCTCATAGTGATCCAGATCGCCCTTTTATGGCGCAAAGGGAGGTCTGTGAGATTGGCTGCCTTCAGGGCATGGAAATAACATACGGCATAGATCGGGAGATAACGCGTCGCACCACCTCGAAGACGGGCCGGGGCGGTGAGGGTACGCAAGACGCGGGCTTCCAAGGCTTTTTCGATTGTTGTCCGGGACACTCCTGAAAGTGCAGCGGTTTCTCTGATTGTCAGATCGGCTGTGATACGCATAATTGATCCCTTTTGGGGAATGAATATAAGGCACAGCCAGACAGTTTGCAAGTGTTACCGGGTCCGGTAGACCGACGCTCTCGGATCGATAATGTCCGATATTGTATCTTCGAGTACGAAAAAGAGAGCGATGCAGGCGGTGGGCGCTGTCGGCAGTGCGTCGACGCATTTCGAGGATTGCCTCACATCGGATCCGAATCATGTCATCGCCCAGGATGCCTGCAGAAAGCAGACACAACAAGTCTTCCGCTTATGTGGTTTCCAGTCTTCCTGTCCACACCTTTTACGAGAGAACGGCGAGCAGCGTCATGACATCATCTCGGGAAAACGCCTCAGCGTGAGGCGGGCTACTGCGGGAGAGGATCGGGCGGCTACCCTATTACCTGATGACCCTCCGGCACTGCGTGGTGACAATCTTCTCGATGCGTTGCAATGCGGAATAAGCGCCATAGCGTGCCTCGAAAGCCTCCCGCTCCAGGCCGACCCTCTTCTGCAGTGCATCCGCGGTCTCACGCACCAGATTGTCCAGGAATTGCGGTCGCACATCACATTGCCTGGCGAGTTCTTCCCAGTGCGCGGACGTGATTACGCCGGGATTGCGTTCGCCGCCGACATCGAAGGCGAGACGATAATCGATACGCTCGATGGCGCGCGTACACACGAGATCATAGAACGGCGCCAGGCGGGTTGCGCCGCCAGGCAAATGCAACAGGGACAGGTTCTTGGCGTGGCCGTCCGAGTTGCCCGCAAGCACATTGAAAATCTGCCAGCGCAGCAGGTGTTGCGCGTCGATGGCTGGCTCGCTGGAGAATTCCTGTACCAGACGGAAGCATTGCGCGAAGGACGGCCCACCGTGTTCCTGATATTTTCTCTCGTGCCCGTAACCCAGGGCCTGACAGAAATCTTCCTGGTGCAATCGCTGCACCTCTCCGCTTTTGCCCCTCATGCGGTCATAGCGCGCGACCTGCGCATAGTGGATTGCCCCGGCGGTGCACAAAGAGATATCGACGACCGGCAAATCGATGGCTGTGGCCAGTTGTGTGGTGAAGGTTTCGTAGGCGGGAAGATGGCGATAGTCGACCAACTCGAATTTCAGGATGTGACTGGACGGCGCCTCGCCCTTCGGCAACAAGTATTGATCACCGCGCACCAGTACCGGACACTTGTTCTGGGTGCCAGCGAGCGACAGTCTCGGATGCTCGTCCGTCAGCCAGGCGGCGTAAATCTGTCCCCGCCGCACCGCCAGATCGGTCAAGTCCTTGTCCGTCAGCGGACGGTACTGGTATCGACCGGATGGCTGTCGACCTACAGGCAGAATTGACAGCGCTCCGGCGCACTCGCCGCCGATGGCGCGCAGCAGGTCGAAGTCCGTATCCGGCAGCTTGAGATCGCGGACGATGTGTTCGCGCACCGCCCCCTCAGGCAACAGATTAGCGAACCAGCGCTGGGCGATCCCTTCTTCCGGGACAAATGCCCTAACCGCTAGCGGCAGGGAGCGGGAGATGGCGAAGCCGCCGCCGGCAATCCAGTCCGGATCGTAGCGAAACCCGATGGTTCTGGCCGTACTGCGCCAGAGTTGACCGACCAAGCTTTTCTTGTGCCATACGTTGAGGAGGTCTGGATCACCCATGGGCTTCCTCACGAGCCTTGCCGATACTATGAGTTGGCATCGTTCGCCCGCGCGGCTGAATGATGACCTCCAAGCCCAAGGTGCGCAACGTCTTCAGGATCTTGCCGATCTCGGACGTTTCCTTGCCCCGCTCAAACTCCGACAGAAAGCGCGTGCTCAGGTTGCCAAGCCCGGAAACCATCTCCAGCGTCAGGCGTCGGTGCTTGCGATGGGTGCGCACCAGACGACCGAGTTCCCCGGCAGTCTGGACTGCGCCGTAAACATTGTCCTCTTCTGTCATGGCCGCGTCTCAAAATAGTACCGTGCGGTAAAAAATACCATCTCGACCCGCCGATGACAAGAAATAATTATCGTACGTGATAAATATAAACATACAAGCCATCTTTACTTTGAAAATATCACGTACGACACAAAAACAGGAATTCTACTCTTCTCCTGCTTTCGAAGCACGGTGCCGCCGATCACCCCCATCCTGGGAAAGCGGGCTCATCACCGGGCAGGTTTATGCGGTCGATGCAGGACGGACTACCATGGTTTCAGCCGCAATCATTCGTCTTTGGCACGCCATTCCCTGTAGCGTATCCAGGCGTTGGCACCGATCGCGGCAAACGGCTCCGGAGGAAGCCGCCTGGGCGGGTGTTCGGCAGTGAAATGGCGGGTGATCCCGCTGGCGACGCCGCAAGCGAATTCGGCCGCCCCGATTCCGGTCAGTGTTCCCCGTACCGTACCGAGGCCATTCTGCACGCAAGCGGCAAACACATTCTCATCAACCTCCCCCATCACCGCCACCGCATTCAGGGTCAGGCAAAGCTGCCCGGCCCACGAATATTCCTGGCGAAGGCCCTCAAGCTGCGGAAAGCGCTGCTCGAATTTTCGCCGGTGGACGCGTGCGGCCCGCTCGACATCCCGTGCCGACGCCGCCATGCCCGGCCGCACCGTGGCACAGGTCCGGGTAAGGATGCGATTGCCGCCCTGCGTCGTGTCGATCCGGCGCATTGAGGTTCCCATGGGGTCCGACGGAGTGATGCCCCAGCGCGGCCTGCCGCCGAGCATCCCGAGGGCTCGCGAATCGAGTTCCGGCGTCATCGACGCGTACAGGAACAGATGCATCAGGCGCCGGCGCGCATACCCGAAACTTTCAAGGTGGCCGTTGTTGGCGAGAATGATACGCCCGGCGCTCACCGTGCCCCGGGGGGTCTTCACCCTCCAGCAATTTCCCGAACGTTCGAGCTCCCGAACCGGTGAATTCTCCAGTATTCTCACGCTCTGTCGAAGCCCTTTGGCCAGGGCGCGGACATAGCCTGCGGGCTGCAGCATCACGGTACCCGGCGTATACAGCCCGGACAGATAGTGGCTACTGCCGGTCCACTCGCGCATCTGCCTGTCGTCCAGCATTTCGCTGGGCTCGGCCAGTCTGTCGAGATGCCCGGCATAGGCGAGGTTTCGCCGATGGGCCGGAGCGCTGGCCGCGGCGTTGACTTTCCCGGCCTTGTCGAAAAAGTTCCGGTCGATTCCGTACTCTTCCACAGCATCTTCGGCAAAGGCGATAGCCTGCCGATTCAGGGCAATCAGGGCCCGATCCGCCTCGACTCCCTTGCCGGCATAGTCCTCGGAAGACAAATCGTGCGGCAGATCGATCATGAAACCGGAATTGCGGCCGGAGGCGCCTTCGGCGATTCGCCCGGCCTCGAGCACGACAATCCGGGCCCGGGGCTCGATCTGGAGCAGTCTTCGGGCCGCGGCGAGTCCGGCGAATCCGGCACCGACGATGGCGAAGTCGGCCGTCTCGTCCGACTCCAGGGTCTGCAGGGGGTCCTGCGGTCCGAGAATCTCGCTCCAGGCCGCAGGTCCGCGGTGGGCCGGCAGGCGCCTCGCCCGGCGGTCCGTCAAGAAACGGCCTCGTCTTCGTCGTCGGCGAGGTCCAGCCAGATCGTTTTCAACTGGGTGTATTGATCATGGGCATGGATCGAGTTGTCCCGCCCCCCGAAACCCGACTGCTTGAATCCGCCAAAGGGCGTCGTGATATCCCCCTCGCCAAAGCTGTTCACGGTGACCGTGCCCGCCCTGATCATCCGGGCACCGCGTATGGCCCGCTTGGCGTTGGCCGTGAACAGGGAGGCGCAAAGGCCGTAAGGGGTGTCGTTGGCGATCTGGATGGCCTGATCGAAGCTGCTCACCTCGATTACGCCCAGGACCGGTCCGAAAATTTCCTCGCGGGCCAGCGTGTGATCGTTGTCGGGGATGTCCACCACCGTGGCCTCGACGAACGCTCCGTCACGAGTCTTTCCGCCAATGCGGATGCTGTCCGCCTTCTCGAGATATCCCGACACCTTGTTGAAATGCTCTTTCGACACCAGGGCCCCGAGCCGGGTGTCCGGATCAAGCGGGTCGCCGACATTCCACTGGCGCATGTGCGCCTCGATCCTGCCGAGCAGTTCATCCTTGACCGCTCTGTGCACGATCAGGCGGGACGACGCCGAACAGTTCTCGCCCATATTCCAGAAAGCGCCGTTGACGACATGCTGCGCGATGCGATCGAGATTTTCCGCATCATCCATCACGATCGCCGGATTCTTTCCGCCCATCTCGAGCACCACTTCCTTGGCGTTGCTTTCGCCGGAGTAGAGAAGAAAGCGTTTTCCGGTTTCGGTCGAACCGGTGAACGACACCATGTCGATGTCCATGTGGCGGCCGATGGGCTCGCCGACTTCCGGCCCGCCGCCCGGGACGATATTCAGCACGCCTCTCGGCAGCCCCGCTTCCGTTGCAAGCTCGGCCACTCTCAATGCGGTCAGCGAGGTCTCTTCCGCCGGCTTGACCACCAGCGAGCAACCCGCAGCCAGTGCCGGTGCGATTTTCCAGGCCAGCATCAGGAGCGGAAAGTTCCAGGGGAGCACGAGGCCGACCACCCCGATCGGCTCCCTCACGATCATCGCGATGTGATCGTCCGAGGCCGGCGAGACCTGATCGTAGATCTTGTCGATCAACTCCGCGTGCCACTTGATGCAGTGGATGGTTTCGGGAATGTCGACCGTCTCGCAATCCTGGATCGTCTTGCCGCTGTCGATGCTTTCCATCACGGCTAAGTCCCGCCGGTTGCGTGTCAGCAACTTGGCGAAGCGGATGAGGATATCCTTGCGCTCGCCCGGGGGCAATTTCGACCAGCGCCCGTCCTCGAACGCCTCCCGGGATTTCCGTACCGCGAAGTCCACGTCTTCCGCGCCGCAGGAGGCGATGTCGGCCAGTTTGCGGCCTGTTGCCGGATTGGTCGTGGCGAATGTCCTGCCGGAAGCCGCCGGGCGATAGGCGCCGTCGATATAGGCCGCCGTCGGCAGATCCAGGTTGTCGGCAAGAGTCCGGTATTCCTCCTGTGTCAAGAGCCCCATGTCTCAATCCCCGCTTGTGATATTTTCGATGGTCTTCTTCAGAACGCGCGTCACCTGCTCCACCGCCCGCTTGTCGTCCTTGTTCAGGCTTTTCAAGGGGGGTCGCACGACACTTGCGTCCATGCCCTGCAAGGTTACGCCGTACTTGATCGTCTGGACGAATTTTCCTCCCTGCTCGAGCGTGTGCATCAGCGGCATCATGGCCGACATGATGCGCCGCCCCTTGTCGAAATTTCCTTCCAGCACACAGGCCCGGTACAGGGCGGCATGCTCCTCGGGCAGAAAATTCGATCCGCCGCAGACCCAGAACCGCGCCCCCCAGGCGAAATACTCCAGCGCCTGGTCGTCCATTCCGCATCCGAGCTGGATATGCGGGTAGTCTCGCGCAAGCACATGAAGCCTGTTGATGTCGCCGGAACTTTCCTTGATGCCGCAGAAATTGCGCGAACGACCGACCCGGTCGAGAAACTCGTCGCCCATCATGGTTCCGGTGCGCCCGGGATAGTTGTACAGCATGACCGGCAGATCGGACACCCTGTCGATGGCGAGAGCATTGAGGGAGTTTTCCCGGTCGGTGGGAACCGCGTAGGGCGGGCTGGCCAGCAGGATTGCGTCGGCGCCCATCTCCCTCGCGCCGCCGGCCAGCGCCATGCTGTCGGCGGTGAGCATGGCGCCGGTCCCGACCACCATGGGCAATCGTCCCTTGATCCGCTCACGGCAGAACCTTGCGACCTCGAGCCGCTCGGCAACCGTTTGCGCGTAATTCTCCCCCGTGGACCCGCCGGATATCAGCCCGTGCACCCCTTTCTCGATCAGAAACTCGACCACATCGGCCAGGGTGTCGAAATCGATTTCGCCGTCCTTGCCAAACGGAGTCACCAGCGGCGTGTAGATTCCCTCGAAACGGAAAATCGGATTCATGGACTGTCGCTCACAACGGTCGGACACAGGACAGGGCTTGCATACCCGATAAAAATGCTGATAGGACTTGTAGCACAATGAAGACCCAAAAGATACTGCTAGCACCACTTGCGAATTCCATGATCAATCGGCGCAATCCATGCAAGGGTTTCTCCGGCCGTTTCGGCGAGACCCCGGTTCAGCAGACTCCTGCGCCCGAATGCCTTGGTTATCGGACAACTCATATGCCCGATCAAGGCCGGACATATTTGTTCTTGAACAATCCGCCGGATCGGCCGACAATTCACTTTCCGCCAGCGGATTGATTCCCTCTTCCCGTACCGGTCGCATGATCCACTCAGCCCTCGACGACAGCCCGCAGTTCAACCGGCAAACCCGGATCGCGATCATGTTTGTCGTCGCGGGGCTTTGCATCGCGGCCCTGACCGGCGCCTTGATGAAATACCTGTCCGACAGCCTGAGCATTTTCCAGATCACGTGGTTCCGGTTTACGGGACAGACCCTCCTGTTTCTTCCGATCACCCTGTGGATTGTGGGACGGAGCACATTCAGGCCCGCCCGCCCAACGCTTCAGTTTGTCCGGGGGCTGACTCTGTCGACGGCAACGCTGGCTTTCGTCAACGGCGCCCGCACCACCGACTATGCGGATGCGATCGCAATCCTCTACGCCTATCCGTTCCTGCTCACGCTGATTGCCGTCCTGTTCCTCGGAGAGAAGGTCCGGCTGGTGGGATGGCTCGGGGTGGCGGGGGGATTTTTGGGCGTGCTGCTGGTCATCCGTCCGCAGTTCACCCATGTGGACATCGGCGCCCTCTGGGTCTTTCTCTGTGCCATGATCGTCTCCGTCCAGATGGCCATCAACAGGAAACTGGGCTCGCTGTCGCATCCGATGGTCACGACGTTCTGGGGAGGGCTGGTCGCGGCGGTTTCCCTGTCCTTCTTCGTTCCGTTCCACTGGAGTGGGATACCTGTCGAGCTGATCTGGGTGATGCTGCTGATGGTCGCTGTCGGCGCAGTGAGCCAGGGGTGCCTGGTCTACGGTTTCGGCCTCGCCGAGGCCTCGACGCTCGCACCGTTCACCTATTTCGAAATCATCGCCGCCGTGGTCTTCGGGTACATGGTGTTCCAGACGGTTCCGGACTGGATGTCCTGGGCCGGGATCATCCTGATCATTTCGTGCGGACTGGCCGTGGCGCGTTCCCTGCGAAACGGGCAGGCAGTAAAGAAAAGCGCAAAATTCTGATGTTTCAGGCCGCGTA
This sequence comes from Gammaproteobacteria bacterium, assembly GCA_009841725.1. Lineage (GTDB taxonomy): Bacteria > Pseudomonadota > Gammaproteobacteria > Arenicellales > Poriferihabitantaceae > Poriferihabitans. Next base: position 1,768 of record VYGS01000144.1, on the reverse strand, counting down.
TCCGTCTCGATGAATCATCCAGCCAACACGCACAGCATGGAGATTGCCCGAGCGATCGGCTTCATGATCGCCGCAATGTTTCTTCTGCCGTGCATCGACGCCATCGCCAAGTGGCTTTCGGGATCGATTTCCGCCGGGCAGGTCACGTGGAGCCGATTCCTGTTCCAGATCCTGTTCATGCTTCCGCTCCTGCCGCGAAGCCGCGGGCAGTGGATCACGCCGTCCCTGTGGCTCCACGCCGCACGGGGCGCCCTGCTGGTGGGCGCAACCCTGTTCTTCTTCAGCGGCCTGGCCTACCTGCCGCTGGCCGATGCCATATCCATCTTCTTTGTCGAGCCGCTGATGGTCACGATCCTCTCCGCCGTGTTTCTGAAGGAGGCCTTCGGCTGGCGCAGGCTCCTGGCCATCGTGGCCGGATTCATCGGGGCGCTCATCATCATCCGGCCCACCTTTTCGGATGTGGGCTGGCCGGCCATCTACCCGGTCTGCGCCGCGGGCTGCTTTTCCTTCTATATCCTGCTCACCCGCAAGCTGGTGGCGAAAGAGGACCCCATCCGTCTTCAGTTTCTGGCCGGTATATTCGGATTCGTGGTCATCAGCGCCATGCTCGCCGCCGCATCGGGCCAGGACGTCGCAGCCCTGGCCTTCATCCAGCCGACCCCGGCGCAATGGGGTCTGCTGTGCGGGCTCGGACTGATCGCGACAACGGGCCACCTGCTGGTCGTCTACGCGTTCAGGCACGCCCCGGTCAGCGTGCTCGCGCCGTTCCAGTACGTGGAGATCATCGGCTCCACGGTGCTCGGCTTTCTCATTTTCGACGACTTTCCGGATTCGGTGACGTGGATCGGAATCCTGATCATCGTCGGCTCGGGAATCTACGTCTTTCACCGCGAGACGATCGTCGGTGCCAGACGGGAACGAGTCGGCATCTCGCCGCCGACAGCCGGATGACCCCCGTCCAGATCAGCAGTCGAGAATCCGTCGTGATCGAAGGGTCTTTGCACTCTCAAGGCAAATTCCGGATTTCCAGCGCCTGATCCATTCGAACAACAGATTCGGACTGCCGCACACGCTACAGGGCGGTGCCTGCGTACAGTACTCGAGACAAACTCCGACACGTGGCTGAGAGGCGGGACCCATTCTCCCGAAAACCCGTGTCGGCGTAGTCGGCCTTTCGTGGTTATAATGCCTGATCGGACCCTCTCGTTACCCGAATCCTTTTCAAACGTCGATGCCCACGATCACAAACCGGCTTGCCAACGGGAAACTGCTGCTGCTTGACGGCGGAGTCAGCACCGAAATACAGAAGCGCGGTGTCGCCCTGGACGGCAATGTCTGGAGCGGCCTGACCACCAAGAACAATCCCGATGAAGTGCGAAGCGTCCACGAGGAGTACATTCGGGCCGGCTCCGAAGTGATCACCGCCAACACCTATTCGACTGCCCGGCATGTGCTGGAGAGCGTCATGCTCGGGCACGAGGCGAAACTGCTCAACTTCAAGTCCGTCCTGCTCGCGAGGGAGGCCCGGGACCGGGCCGCCAGGGGCGATGTCTGGATTGCCGGTTCCATGTCGAGCATGCCGCCCCTGACCGGGAACCATCAGGCCGTGATCGACAGGCATGCCGAGGCGAGCTACCGGGAGCAGGCCGAGGTTCTTGCCGAAGCGGGCGTCGACCTCATCCTCTGCGAGATGATGCGCGATTACGAAAATGCCGAAATCGTCATCAGGGCGGCGGTCTCGACGGGACTGCCAGTGTGGGTCGGGTAC
>VYGS01000101.1 GCA_009841725.1 Gammaproteobacteria bacterium | reverse complement strand
CGGACCATGTCCGCAGTCAGGCTCTCTCCCTCGATTCCGCGGATGTCGTAAGCCCTGAAAATTTCATGGTGGAAAGTCATGCTGATCGAAGAGTCGAATGGATGGTGGAATCGGAATCCGGGCATTATAAGCAATTGGAGCAGGATCAATGTACTTATCCATCCTTGCGCTGGCCACAGCAATTCCGGGACAGGGAAAGGCCCTTCAAGCATCCCCCGGATGCCGGAACGGGATCATTGTGACGATATGACAATCAGGCTGTCCCGACTCGCAAGGCGAGACCTGGATGAAATCCGGAAATACACGATTGAGACCTGGGGTCGTGGCCAGTGGTTGAAGTATTACGGGGACATGGTGCAGGCTTTCAAGGAGATTGCGAAAGACCCTGATGGAGGACGTGATCGAAGCCTGTTCGCGTCAGGTCTACGCTCAGTGAATTACGGGCGATATGTGATATTTTTTGCGCGAATCGCGGCGGCGGGTGATGAGCGGGTGATCATCCGAATCATCCATGAACGAAGAAGCCTGTCAGCACTGGCTTACTACGAGGATATCAGTGGTTAAAGTCCCGGGCGCTGATTGTTTCACGGCAAGTGGGTACCAAGGCGTCTGACCGGCTACCACAAAACCTGGCGGACCAGGCCGTCAGTTGACCTTGTGAATCGCGCGCCTGTCGACGGCGAGCGCGGCTTCATGAACCGCCTCGGACAACGAGGGATGGGCATGAATGGTCCGGGCCAGATCCTCCGAGCTCGCCTGATACTCCATCGCCAGCACGCACTCGTTGATCAATTCCGAGACATGCGGTCCGATCATGTGCACGCCAAGCAGCCGGTCCGTTTTCGCATCCGCCACCATCTTGACGAAGCCGACCGGCTCTTCCATGGCCCGGGCCCGTCCCGTGGCCGCAAACGGAAACGAACCGGTCCGGATATCATGTCCCGCTGCCTTGAGCTCGTTTTCCGTCCGGCCTACCCAGGCAATTTCAGGGGAAGTATAAATAACCCAGGGAACGCAGTTGAAATCCACATGGGCTTTCCCGCCGGCAATCCGCTCCGCCACGGCCATGCCTTCCTCGGAACTCTTGTGCGCCAGCATCGGCCCCCGAACCGCGTCGCCGATCGCCCAGACATTCGGAACGTTGGTCCGGCATTCGTCGTCGACCACGATGAACCCCCGGCTGTCGGTGCCCACCCCGCTGTCCGCCGAGATCACGCCGTCGGTCGCGGGGCGCCTGCCAATCGCGACAACGACCCTGTCGACCTCGACGGAATCATCGGCATCTTTCTGAAGAAAATGGACACGCAGTCCGTTTTTGGACTTGGACAGTTTGCTCACGGCCGCACCGAGGCGGATATCGAGTCCCTGTTTTGTGAACTGCCGCCTGGCCTCGCGCGCAACCTGATGATCCGCAACCGGCAAGAAATCATCCAGCGCCTCAAGAAGCGTCACCTCTGAACCAAGCCGATTCCATACGCTGCCGAGTTCAAGGCCAATCACGCCTGCCCCGATGATCCCGAGCCGCTTCGGCACGTTCTCAAGATTCAGCGCACCGGTCGAATCGAGCACGAATTCATGGTCGAACGGAATCTTCGGCAGATGCGCCGGCGTGGACCCGGGCGCCAGGATGATGTCGCGGCCAACCAGCGTTCTCATGATTTGCCCCGACTCGTCGATGACGTTGACCGTGTTGTCCATCGTCAGTCTTCCGAAGCCGTGAATCGAGGTGACCTTGTTCGCCTTGAACAGCTGGGCAATGCCCGAAGTCAGCCCTTCGACAATCGATTCCTTTCTGTTCTGCATGGTCGGCACGTCCATCGACACACCCTTGGCCTTGATGCCGTGGGCAGGAAACCGGTGCACGAGCCTGTGATACTGCTCGGAAGAGTCCAGCAAGGCCTTGGACGGAATACACCCGACATTCAGGCAGGTTCCGCCCAGCGCGGGATCGCCCTTGTGATTGATCAGGTTGTCGATACAGGCGGTGCTGAGGCCGAGTTGTGCACAGCGAATGGCCGCCACATACCCGCCCGGTCCGGCCCCGATCACGATCACATCGAAACTGTCAGTCATGATTCCGGTCCGATTCCGTCAGCAATCAAGAAGCAGCCTTGCGGGATCCTCGATCATGTCCTTGATCGTCACCAGAAACTGCACCGCTTCCTTTCCGTCAATGATGCGGTGATCGTACGACAAGGCGAGGTACATCATCGGCCTGATCTCGACCTGGCCCTCGACCACGACCGGACGTTCCTGAATCTTGTGCATGCCCAAGATCGCGCTTTGGGGAGGATTGACGATTGGCGTCGAGAGCAGAGAACCGAATACGCCCCCGTTGGTAATGGTGAACGTCCCCCCCGTCAACTCGTCCATGGTGATCTTTCCATCCCGGGCACGCGTGCCGTAATCGTGGATCGCCTTCTCGATGTCTGCATTCGTCATGCTCTCGCAATTCCTGAGCACGGGCACCACCAGACCGCGCGGCGAGGCGACCGCGATGCCGACATCCTGATACAGGTGCCGGACGATATCGGTTCCGTCGATATAGGCATTGACGAGCGGGAAGCGCCTCAGGGCGACCACGCTCGCCTTCACGAAAAACGACATGAAGCCCAGCCGCGTGCCGTGCGCCTTCTCGAAAGACTCCCGGTACCGTGTCCGCAGATCCATGACCGCCTTCATGTCGACCTCGTTGAATGTCGTCAGCAACGCCGCGCCCTGCTGGGACTGAAGCAGTCGGTTGGCGATCGTCTGGCGCAGCCGACTCATCGGCTCGCGGACTTCTTCCCTGTTTCCGGCCTGCGGCCGTTCAGAAGACGCCTGGATCGAATCGGCCTCAAGAGCGGTATCCGGTCGAGCCCCGTCGCCTCGCGTCTCACTGGCCGTCTCGGCAGTCGTGGCAGAGACATGCTCGAGCACATCCTGCTTGGTGATCAGCCCATCTTTGCCGGTTCCCGTTATTTTTTCCGGATCAAGGCCCTCTTCCTCGACCACCCGGCGGGCAGCCGGACTCAGGCGAACAGTGCGCGGGACAGGAGCCGGGGTTTGAGCGGGTGAAGCAGCCTTGTCCGCCGCATCCGAGTCGTCTCCCACAGCCCCTGGCGCGAATTTCGCGAGAGCCTGCTCGGCACTTACCGTCGCTCCGGCCTCTTCGAGTATCTCAACCAGGACACCATCGTCCGGTGCCGGCACCTCGAGAACCACCTTGTCGGTTTCAACTTCGACCAGAACTTCATCGCGCATGACCGCATCCCCGGCCTGCTTGTGCCAATCAAGCAGCAAGGCGTCCGAAACCGATTCGGGTAATATCGGGACTTTGATCTCAATCATTCTTGTTTGTCCGTGAGGTCTGTTTTCTAGACTGTTGAATCTCTCGGGAGCACTGTCGGTCAAAGCTGCTCGATCGACAACGCCGAATTCACGATATGCTGTTGTTGCTGGATATGCAACTGGTAGTAGCCGACGGCGGGAGATGCGGACTCCTCCCTTCCGATATAGTGCAGTCTCTGCTTCTGCTTGAGCAACCGGGTCAGGGAATAGTATATCTGATACCAGGAACCCTGGTTTTTCGGCTCTTCCTGGCACCAGACGATTTCCTCCGCCTTCGAAAACCGGTGCATGATCTGGGACAGCTCACGGTTCGGAAACGGATAAATCTGCTCGAGTCGCAGCAACGCGATATTGCCGATCTTCTTCAACCGGCGCTGCTCCAGGATGTCGAAGTACACCTTGCCGCTGCAGATGACCACGCGCCGAACCCTGGACGGATCGATTTTGTCGACTTCGCCCAGTACCGGCTCGAAACGGCCCTGCGTGAGGTCTGTTGCGCTCGACACTGAAAGCCTGTGCCTCAACAGACTCTTCGGGGTCATGATGATCAACGGCCGGCGGAAGGATCTCAGCATCTGCCGACGCAAGAGGTGAAACATCTGTGCCGGAGTGGTCGGGATGCACACCTGCATGTTGTCGCTCGCGCAAAGTTGCAGGAAGCGCTCGAGTCGTGCCGAAGAATGTTCCGGTCCCTGCCCCTCGAGGCCGTGAGGAAGATACATGACCAGATTGCAGATCCGGCTCCACTTGGAATAGCCGCTCGAAATGAACTGGTCGATCAGGACCTGTGCACCGTTCACGAAATCCCCGAACTGGCCCTCCCAGATGACCAGTGCCCGAGGTTCGGTCGTCGCATACCCGTATTCAAAGCCCAGAACGGCCTCTTCCGAAAGGAGCGAGTTGATGACCAGAAAATCGCTTGGATTCTCCGTGATATTGTACTGCATGGGGATGTACGTCCTGGCCTGGGACTGATCATGCAGGGTCGCATGACGATGAGAAAATGTCCCCCTCCCCGCATCCTGCCCGGACATCCTGACCATGTAGCCCTGGTCGAGCAGGGTCGCATAAGACAGCATCTCGGCGCAGCCCCAGTCCATCGGCTTGTCTCCCCTGGCCATCTCGATCCGGTCCTTGAGAATCGCGTTGACCTTGGGATGCACCACGAAGTCATCCGGACTGCGGGACAGGATCTCGGCCAACTCCGCCAGCCGACTTTCCACCACTCCGGTATCGACTTCCTCGCGCCAGTCCTCTCCCATGTATGGCGTCCAGTTGATCGTGACAAGGGCCTTGTTCGGGTCGATGACCTGACCTGCCACCACATTGCCCTGATCCAGGCGATCACGATAGGCCTTGACCATGTCCCGAACCCCGGTTTCGGTAACCAGCCCCTGCCCGAGAAGGGTCTTCGCGTAGATCTCGCGAGGTGTCGGATGCTTGCGGATCTTTCCGTACATGATCGGCTGGGTGATGGTGGGCTCATCGGCCTCGTTGTGTCCGTGACGGCGATAGCAGACCAGGTCGAGCACCACGTCCTGCCTGAAACGCATGCGATATTCCAGGGCCAGGCGGGTCGCGTACATCACTGCGTCGGGATCATCGCCGTTTATGTGGAAGATCGGGGCCTGGACAAGCTTCGCGACCTCGGTGCAATACAATGTGGACCGGGCATCGAGCGTGTTGGTGGTGAATCCGATCTGGTTGTTCACGATGATGTGAACCGTTCCCCCGGTGGAAAATCCCCGCGTTTGCGCCATATTGAGGGTTTCCATGACCACACCCTGTCCGGCAAAGGACGCGTCTCCGTGCACCAGGATCGGCACCACCTCACTCCTGTCCATGTCCTGCCGCCGCTCCTGCCGGGCCCGGACCGAGCCCTGGACCACCGGATTGATGATTTCAAGGTGGGACGGGTTGAACGACAGGGCGACGTGCACATTGCCGGCCTGTGTCTTGATATCCGAAGAGAATCCCTGGTGGTACTTGACATCACCGGTGACCGTATCGGAATTCCGGAAGTCGTATTTTCCCTCGAATTCGCTGAACAGCTCACGGGGCGATTTGCCAAGTATGTTGACCAGGACGTTCAGTCGACCGCGATGCGCCATGCCGATGACCACCTCCTTCACGCCCCGGGATCCGAACTGCTGGACCAGATCGGCGATCATGGGAATCAGGGCATCGCCCCCTTCGAGGGAAAACCGCTTCTGGCCGACGTACTTGGTGTGCAGATATTTTTCCAGTCCTTCCGCCGCCACCAGCCGCTCGAGAGTCTTCAGCTTCTCTTCAACCGTACAGGCGTCTTCCGGAAACCGGGTTTCGATCCGCCTGCACAGCCACAGGCGTTTCTCCCTGGAATTGATGTGGTTGAGTTCATAGCCGATCCGGCCGCAGTAGACCTTCCTCAAGAAAGCCAGGATGTCCCGAAGGGCCATCCGTCCTCCGGACGACATTCCGCCGACGTCGAATTCACCGTCGAGATCCGCCTCGTTGAGATCGAATTCCCCCAATTCCAGTTCACTGACATCTCCCCTCGGCATCACCCCGATGGGATCGATATCGGCCAGCAGATGCCCCTGGGTCCGGTACATCATGATCAGCCGGGAGACCCGTTCCTGCTTGTGCTCGGCCGTTTCCAGCCAGGTTTGCGACCCCTGCTGAACCTTCGAGTCGGGAGCGGAGACGGCCGGCAACGATTCGAAAACCGAACGCCAGTGCCTGACGGACTCGTCGGATGGCACCGATCCACCTGTTTTCATGGATTCCCGGTACAGCGATTCGAGGTAATGCATGTTCCCGCCGCTCAGAAAGCCCAGGTCCGTCAGGTTTCCGTTGCCGTTTTGCTTCATATGTGAGGACTCCAGAAAACAGTGTTTCGTCGATATACGGTGCCTTGGGAAGTATACCGAAAGAGCACCGGACAATGCCAACCCGCATAACCAGTCGCCGACTGTCGGACCCTGATCCTGTACATCAGTCGGGCCAGATACTCCATCCGAGCCTGACCTCCCACGCTGTGTAATCACCATTTCGTTGGCCGCCTTGATACCTCGAATTGCCCCAATCCATCAATTACCGGATCATGGGGGTAACCTTTTGTCGAAGGAACATGCAGACCCGGTTCCCGACATGCAATCGCACTATGTTCTCAGTGATCCGGGCAACCCCTTTCGCAAGGTAACCTATTATTGCTTGCAGAAATGGGGGTATCATCCGGAAATAACGAATTTTCTCCGTAACAGTTGTCCGGAAAACCGCGCTGGCATCAACCTCCCGACATATTGCCAACGAATGCACGATCTTCCCAGACGACCACGACATGGAACCGTAACTGAGAGCCGAGATGAACGATAGGACTGGAGCTAACGAGAAACCAAAGCAGCATACCCAGCCAAGCGCGCCGACTCCGGTGTCTGTAGGCAGAGATGTCATCATTGACAATCGCAACCGCCGAGTTGGGGATTTTCTGTGCGAAAGGATTGCCGCCGGGTCGAATTTGTCGATCGTCTCCGCATATTTCACAATCTACGCTTATGGTGCGATGCGTGAGGTTCTGGAGAGTGCTGGGCGGATTCGCTTTCTCTATGGTGAACCGACAGCTACCGGCAGTCTGGATCCCAGTGACAATGAAAGCAAGTCCTTTCGTCTCAACGAGGACGGCGGAATGGGCCTGCAACATGTCCTGACTCAAAAGCCGCTGGCCCGCGCTTGCGCTGATTGGATTCATCGAAACGTCGATATCCGCACAATAGGTCGGGCGAACTTTCTGCACGGAAAGCTCTATCACATTGCACATCATGCCGAATCCGCAACCCTCGCTGGTAGCTCCAACTTCACGCTCCGCGGCCTTGGTCTTGGCACCGCGCCCAATGTTGAACTTAACCTAGAAATTCGCAACGATGAAGAAAGAGCCGCACTGCTCAACTGGTTTGATGATCTGTGGGCTGACGAGAGTCTCACGCGAGATGCTAAGGCCGATGTCCTCGCGGCTCTGGAACGCCTAGGTCGACCCTATACACCTGAGTTTGTCTATTACAAGACTCTCTATCATGTTTTTGAGACGTGGCTGGAGCACCATGTTGACCGGGATGGGCTGTTACAGGATGTCCATCTTTATGATACTGAGATCTGGAAATCTTTGTATGAATTTCAACGGGATGGTGCCAAGAGTGCGATTAATCGCCTGTTGCGTCACAATGGCTGTATAGTGGCGGACAGCGTGGGGCTTGGAAAGACTTGGACAGCGCTGGCCATCATCAAGTTCTTCGAATCGCGAAATGAAAATGTTCTGGTTCTCTGCCCCAAGCGGCTCGAAGACAATTGGGTTCGCTACACATCATGGGCAGCGTACCGTAACAATCCCTTCGAAAAAGATCGTCTAAGGTTTTCCGTGCGTGCCCATACCGACTTGAGCCGATATGAAGGTCATGCAGCCGGCGTTGATCTCAGAAACTTCAATTGGGGAAATTTTGACCTTATCGTTATCGACGAGTCTCACAATTTCCGTAACGAAGGACAGGACCGGAGGAACGAAGAAGGTGACATCGTCAGACGCAGTCGATACAACAGGCTACTGGAAGAAGCCGTCAAGGGGGGCGTGCCGACCAAAGTACTGATGCTCTCGGCAACGCCAGTCAATACAAGTCTGCGCGATCTCCGCAACCAAATATATCTGATGACCGAGAAACGAGAGACTGCGTTTCGGGAGACGCTGGGTATTGGAGACATCAAGTCCATGTTCGGCGTTGCGCAGCGCAATTTCCAGCAATGGGAAACTGCTCGTCGCTCGAATGGTAGTGCGGACAAAGCTATGTTGCTTGAACTTCTGGGCCCCGACTTTCTTACGTTGTTGGATGCGGTGACCATTGCCCGCTCACGCGATCATATTAAGCGCTTCTATCCCGATGTGACAGCAAGAATAGGTGGATTTCCACAACGGGAGAAGCCGGAAAATCTTTACCCTCCCACGGATAGCGAAGGCTTGCTTTCTTACGATGATCTTCACTCTCGGATCGGTCAGTTCAGATTGGCCATCTACATGCCGTCGCAATATCTGAAAGACACCACCAGCCTCGAGGAAGAGAAGGCCAAATTGCGCTTCGATCAGCGCGACCGCGAACGCTGGCTGATTGGCATGATGCGAGTTAATCTGCTGAAGCGTTTGGAAAGCGCCGTAAACTCGTTCACTCTCACAATGGACAGAATAATCAAGAAGATGGATGACCTTGAAAGCCGGATCACGGCATGGCGTAAGATCGGCAGTGATGGAAGTTTCGATGGTCGCCCGGAGGAGGACATGGAAGACGACGAGTTTACTGTAGGCCGGGGTCGTCGCTATCAGTTCGAAGAACTGGATCTAGAGCGCTGGCAGAAAGATCTACGGGAAGACAGGCGCATCCTTCAGGCACTGTATGACCATGCTGTGCAGGTCACTGTGGATCGCGACGCCAAGTTGGCTGAACTGAAACAAGTGTTGCGTCGCAAGATCAATGAACCGCCTCTCAATAAGGATGGTCGCGCCAACCGTAAGGTGCTCGTATTTACCACATTCGCGGATACGGCTCGTTACGTTTACAACAACCTCAAGGATTGGGTGCACCACGATCTCAGTGTGCATATCGCGTTAGTTACTGGCGGTGACCGCAATGAAAGCAGTACGAACCATAGCGGATTCATCGACATTCTGGAACGGTTTTCTCCAAACGCCCAGCAGGCGACCGGAGTGGATGAGGAAATCGATATCTTGATCGCGACCGACTGCCTGTCAGAAGGACAAAACCTTCAGGACTGCGACCTCATTGTGAATTACGACATTCACTGGAACCCGGTTCGGCTCATGCAACGCTTCGGACGGATCGACCGTCTTGGCAGTCGCAACAAACGGGTGGCAATGACCAATTTTTGGCCGACAAGAGACCTTGACCGTTATCTGGACCTCAAGAACCGTGTCGAAGCGCGTATGGCGCTCGCCGACGTAGCAGCGACTGGCTTCGATGACCCGCTAAATGACGCTCCGCATGCCATTGAGGAGACCACCGAAGGAGCACAGTTAGAACTCGCTTTCCGTGATCGCCAATTACAGCAGATGCGCGATGAGATACTCGATATCGAGGACACGAACGAAGGACTCAACCTCAACGATCTTACACTCGACGATTTTATCGCGGACCTCTTGCACTACATTCAGCAAAACCGTGCGGCTCTTGAAGCGGCACCTCTGGGTATCCAAGCGGTCGTTGATACCTGTGTGCGGAATGGCCTGTCCGACGTGATATGTCCCGGTGTCATTTTCTGCCTAAAGCGAAGCGGTGATCCTTCCGCGAGAACTCCAAACCGTCTCTGGCCCTATTTTCTCGTCTACGTGCGTGATGATGGCACCGTTAGATACACATTCAAACAGGCTCAGCAATGCCTTGCCATCTTCCGGGCGCTCGCCGCCGGGACACCACAAGCCTCGACAGCACTCGAAAACGCTTTCGATGTTGAAACGGACCATGGTCGGAAAATGGATCATTACGACAAGCTTCTCTCCTCTGCCTTGAAAAACATCGCTGACACATTTAGCAGTGCCGAACTCGCCAGGCTTGGCCGTCAACGAGGAGCTACGCTCACTGCGAAGCCGAGTAGTGTTGATCAACTCAATCTCGTCACATGGCTGGTCATTATGGATAAACATAACATGGCAGATCCCCCATGATCCAAGACTCGCGACGTGAAATAAGCGATGCGCTCGCCCGGTTTGCCACCGGGACACCGCTGGGCACCTGTGCAACGGCACTGTTGAAGACTCTCGGCTACCATAGCGACCGTACGCTGGAAACAGGAAGCGTTGAGGAATTTCTCAACGATCTGGACGCTCATGAAAAATTGACACAGAAACAACTTGGTATGTTCCAACCGTGGCAGGCCGTCGAGATCGTGTTTCAGTTCACTGGAGAGGAAATCAATCAACAACAAGCCGGACTGTTCGATATCAATGATTTCGATGACATACAGATCGAGTCCTTCTTATTTCTCGCTGCGGAATTGAGTGAGGGTGAGTACAGTCGGACGCAACTGGCAGAGACCACACGCGCCGTGAATCGACTTTTCAACATGCCGGTCATCGTAGTTTTCCGTTACAGCTCGTATATGACGCTTGCTGCCATCCATCGCCGCCGCCACAAGATCGATACTACCTGAGATGTGCTGGAAAAAGTGACGTTAGTCAAAGATATACGTGCGAAAAATCCGCACAGGGCGCATATAGATTTATTGGCAAGCTTGGCCCTCCCAAAAATGATCGCAATGGGGGTAGACACCTTCGAAAAACTGCATTCGCAGTGGGAGCGAGCCCTCGACATCGAGTCGCTGAACCAGCGCTTTTATTGCGAGCTGTTCAAATGGTTCGAACGAACTATTGCTGTATGTCAATTTCCAGACGATGGCGCCGGAGAAGGATCGGAGCAACGCCACGTGATTCGACTGATTACACGGCTCCTTTTCATCTGGTTCATGAAAGAAAAAGGGCTGATCCCCGATGAACTATTTGAAGAACACTACGCACACGAGGCGCTTGCGGACCATGCGCTCGATAAAACAGATTATTACAGGGCAGTGCTGCAAAATCTTTTTTTCGCCACCCTCAACACCCCGATCGACAAGCGCGCTTTCAACAATACGACCCACGCGACACACCGCGATTTTTCAAAGTACCGCTATCGTAAGCTTCTGACAAACGCTAACCGCTTCGTTGAGAGTCTGCATGATGTCCCTTTCGTAAATGGCGGTCTATTTGATTGTCTCGACGACTTTGTGGGTGTAGCCAACGGTGAGCGCCGAATTGACTCCTTCACGGATAATGAATTGCAGGGTAAGACCCTGCATGTTCCAGCATGTGTATTCTTCGATAAGAAGGACGGTCTGTTTCCTCTCTTCCAGCGTTACAAGTTTACCGTGGAAGAGAACACGCCACTCGACAGGGAAGTAGCTCTGGATCCCGAACTTCTTGGTCGCGTATTCGAAAACCTGTTGGCGGCGTACAACCCCGAAACAAGGGAATCAGCCCGCAAGTCAACAGGTTCCTACTACACTCCACGCCAAGTAGTCGATTACATGGTTAGGGAAGTCTTGACCGAAGCACTTGTTGCGAAGGCTCAACCCGAAGACGGCGACAAGGCGTTTTGGCGCGAGCGTCTCCAATACCTGCTCGATCACTCCGACGCGATGGACGACGCTGACGCACTTTTCGAGGAATCCGACCGGAGGATCGTGGTCAACGCGATTGCAGACATCCGTGTGCTTGACCCGGCCGTAGGCTCGGGCGCATTTCCAATGGGAATTTTGCAAGCCCTCACCCTCGCATTGCGCCGCTTGGACCCCAATAATGATCTCTGGGAAGAATTCCAAAAAACAAGAGCAAAAACAAGAGCAAGCGAAGCGTTCGATACCAAGGACCGCGAGCTTCGCGATGAGGCGTTAGGTGAAATCAGCGCCACGTTTGAAAAGTACCGAAACTCCGATTTCGGCCGCAAGCTCTATCTAATCCAAAACAGCATCTATGGTGTGGACATCCAGCCCACAGCTTGCCAAATCGCCAAATTACGATTCTTTATATCACTTGTCATCGAACAGGTTCCAGACAAAAACGCACCCAATTTTGGTATCAATCCGCTTCCGAACTTGGATACTCGCTTTGTTGCCGCAGACGCACTGCTCGGTTTGGAACGGCCCATCCAGACAGAAATCGGAGAATCCGGCTCAATAGAGAAACTCCGACAAGAACTGGAAGCCAATCGTGAACAGCATTTCCTTGCCGTCGACAGACGAAAGAAGTTGAAGCTGCAAGATGAAGATACAAAGTTGCGCAACTCCCTCGCAGAAAAACTACAAAGGCAGGGGTGGGGACTCCGCGTGGTGCAAAACATAGCCTGTTGGGACCCCTACGATCAGAATTCACACGCTGACTGGTTTGATCCAGAATACATGTTCGGCGTCAGAGAAGGTTTCGATGTCGTTATTGGCAATCCACCCTACATCCAGTTGCAAAAAGACCGCGGACGCGCAAGAAAGAAATACCAAAACGCGAATTTCGTAACGTTCGCCAGCACTGGAGATATATACCAGCTGTTCTACGAACGTGGCTGCAACTTGCTAAAACCTAGAGGTGCGCTCGCCTTTATCACTTCAAATAGTTGGCTCAAGGCTAAATATGGAAGACCATTGCGTGCTTGGTTTTCTGAACACCATATGCCGCTGAGTTTAATCGAAATGGGCAAGGATGTATTTGACGCGATCGTGGATACAGCAGTGCTGATTGTCAGAAATGGGAAGCACGATCCGGTGACCTGTCGAGCAGTCGATATTGAGCACGCGTCAGAGCATCGATTTCCGCCGCCTGCTATAACGAAGCATTCATCGTGAATACGGCGACACGGGATCGACTCATCGAAGAGGATCCAAACTCGGAAGAAATACTCAAACCGATCCTTAGGGGTCGCGATATAGCGCGTTACCGTGCAAACTGGGCTGGTCTCTGGTTAATCG
>VYGS01000095.1 GCA_009841725.1 Gammaproteobacteria bacterium | reverse complement strand
GAATTTCGGGCAATGGCAGGACCGGATGAAGAGACACGGACAACGAGGAACGAATCATGAAAATCACATGCCTGGGTACCGGCTCTCCCGAGTCGCACAAGCGCCGCGCATCGTCCGGCTACCTGGTCGAAGTCGGCGGGGACTCGATACTGCTGGATTGCGGCGGCGGGGTGGTGGACAGGCTGATCCAGTCGGATCGGATGCCTTCTGATGTCACCCATGTGTTTTTCACCCACCTGCATTCGGACCACATGATGGACTATGCCCGGCTCGTGCATGCGGCATGGGACGAGGCGGGAACCTGTCCGGAAGTCTGGGGTCCCGAGCCGATCGGAGAAATCACCGAACGGTTGTTCGGGAAGAAGGGCGTCTTTGCGGCCGATCTCGTGGCCCGGACCGAATTTCCGGGGTCTCAGGAAGTCTGGCTGGGTCGCGGCGGGAGCCTGCCCAGGCCATGGCCGAATCCAAAGGTGACCGAAATCGCGCCCGGGTTCGCCTTCTCGACCGGGAACTGGAGCCTGACGACCTGTTTCGTTCCGCATGTCCAGCCGTACCTTGTCAGCCTGGCCATCCGGATCGAGGCGAACGGAAAGTCGGTTGTCTATTCCGGAGATGCCGGGTTGTGCCCGCAGATGGAAGAACTGGCGCGAAATGCGGACCTGTTGCTGCACTGGTGTTATCGCCTGAGCCATGAACGGCACTATCCGTGCGTCACCAGCCTGTCGCCTTCGCCCGACGAAATTTCACGGATGGCGGAACGCATCGGCGTCAAGCAACTGGTCCTGACCCATCTTCGAAAGTACATGGACAGCGTCGGGAATCACGAACTGATTCGTGACGAGCTGTCCCGATACTTCTCGGGCCGCAGCCAGATTGCGGAAGATCTCATGGTCTTTGATCTCGAAGGAGGATAGGCCGCCGGTTCGACAATCTAGGGGTCGGCGCGATGATATAATGCGGTTGATCTGCCTGCCACGACTCTCCCCCTGAATTCAATGACGAGAATTCCTTCGGGCATGCCAGTTAAGGATGGACATTGGCCGATACCAATGAACCGGGCTTCTTCCACCGAATCAAATCGCCTGTTTCCATGAGCGCAGCCACCGACAGCCCTGCTTCTGGAGTCGGAAGCAACTGGGCCACCGCCTTTCGCGCCTTTTTGCATCCGAGGGTGGTCACGATGCTGTTTCTCGGCTTTTCGGCGGGGCTGCCGCTGATGCTGATTTTCTCGTCCCTGTCGCTCTGGCTCCGGGAGGCGGGAGTCGAGCGCTCGGTGGTGACATTTTTCAGCTGGGCGGCTCTCGGCTACTCATTCAAATTTGTCTGGGCCCCGCTCGCAGACAGCCTGCCCCTGCCGTTTCTCACGCGTGCCCTGGGCCGGCGCCGCGCCTGGATTCTGCTTGCACAGGTATTGGTGATCATCGCGATTCTTCTCATGTCTTTCGTCGATCCGGCGAGCGGGGAGAGCAAGCTGATCTATCTTGCCCTCGCGGCGGTCATGCTGGGATTTTCCTCCGCAACCCAGGACATCGTGATCGATGCCTATCGCATCGAGTCGGCCGGACCGGAACTGCAGGCGCTCATGTCGTCGTCCTATATTGCCGGATACCGCATCGGCATGCTGGTGACCGGGGCCGGGGCACTGTATCTGGCGAGCGCACTGGGATCCACCGCAGAGAGCTATTCCTACGATGCCTGGAGTGCCACGTACCAGATCATGGCCGCCTGCATGGGCATCGGCATCGCGACGACATTGATCATTGCGGAACCGAAAATCTCGCGAGAGGTCGAGCAGTCGGGGAGCCGCCAGCATGCGCAGATACTGGTCCTGTTCCTGCTTTGCGTATCGGCGTTCATCGGGACCTATGTGCTGACCGCAGACATCTCGGCCGCACTGAACGCATGGCTGAAGGATGCGACAGGAAACCGGGCGCTGGCCGGCGCACTGGTGGGACTGGTCCGGTTGTCGGCCGCTGCAGGCGGCGCGGTCGCCGTGGGCGCCGCGCTGATTGCCGTGAATATCGTGCCGCGGCAGATCATGAAAGCCCTGTATTTCGATCCGGTCGTGGACTTTTTCCGGCGCTACGGAATCCGTTTCGCCCTGCTTCTTCTGGCACTGATCGGCTGCTATCGCATCTCCGACATCGTGCTTGGAGTCATTGCCAATGTCTTCTATCAGGATCTCGGGTTCAGCAAGAACGACATCGCGACCGCCTCGAAGCTGTTCGGTCTGTGGATGACCCTGCTCGGCGGCTTTCTCGGAGGCATCCTGGCGGTGCGGGCCGGAGTATTGAAGATCCTGTTTCTCGGAGGCATCCTGTCTGCCGCCACGAACCTGATGTTCATCCTGCTGGCTCAAACGGGGCAGAACATGTCCATGCTGTATGCAGTGATCGTGGCGGACAATCTGAGCGCGGGACTGGCGAGCGCCGCCTTCGTGGCGTTTCTCTCATCGCTGACCAATGTCCGCTTTTCGGCCATGCAATACGCGATCTTTACCTCGTTCATGTTCCTGCTTCCCAAGATTCTCGGGGGATATTCCGGAAGCATGGTCGACACCATCGGATACGAGAATTTTTTCCTGTTCACGGCCCTGATCGGTGTACCGGTCCTGTTTCTGATCTGGCTGATTGCAGCGAGAATCCGGATATGAACCGCGACCTGGCTCGAGACCGGTTGGCCCGTCCTGTCCGAACTTGAGCCTGCTTCCCCAAGGTGCACGGTACTTGGGGCGGGGTACCGGACCTGCCAAGTGCGGATGCACCGGGGGCGGCAGGAGCGGAATCAGCCGTATATCAGATAGCGCCCGAAGTCGCCGATCGGGGCCACAACCAGCCTGAGCAGCAGGTTCAGGACAAAAAGAGCCAATAGCGGGGAGAGATCCAGTCCCCCGACCGCGGGCAGCAGGCTGCGGAACGGACGCAGCACCGGTTCGCTGATCTGCACCGCCAGATAGAGGACCGGATGGTAGGAACGCATGAACCAGCTCATGATGGCCGCGGCCAGAATCGCGATGATCAGAATCCAGATCATTGTCTTGAGCACGTCGTTCAAGGCCAGCACGGCAATGGCCGGAATGTCCAGGGAATAGCCCGAGACGCCCATGATCAGGGCAATCTGGATCATGCTGATGGCGAGAGCGAGAACCAGACATGCCATGTCGATGCCGAAAAGGCCCGGGACCATGCGCCTGAAAGCACGCAAGGGGGTGTCGGTCAGGCGAATGATCGCCACGGAAAGCGGATTGCGGTGATCGGCCCGGCATTGCTGGAAGACGAATCGCAGAAGGACGACGATCAGGTACAGGCCCAGAACGGTATCGATCGCAAACGCCAGCGTATTCTGGATATAAGGCATTATTCCCTTCCCATTTCCAATGCGAGTTCTCGGGAACGATCCACCGCGGCCGTGATGCCGGCTTCGAAAA
This sequence comes from Gammaproteobacteria bacterium, assembly GCA_009841725.1. GTDB lineage: Bacteria > Pseudomonadota > Gammaproteobacteria > Arenicellales > Poriferihabitantaceae > Poriferihabitans. The sequence goes on along the minus strand of VYGS01000095.1, from coordinate 50,385 downwards.
TCGTTGCGATGCCGGAATTTTCCATCTGCTCGAGGGCCGCCTCGGTGGTCCCCCTTTTCGAGGTGACCTGTTTTCGCAACTCGCCCGGAGACAGCGGGCTGTCCTGAGCCAGCCGGGCCGCTCCCAGTGCGGTTTGCAGTACCAGGCTTTTCGACAGTTTCGGATCCAGACCGTTCTTTTCGGCCGCCTCGATCATGATTTCCATGACGCGAAAGAAATACGCCGGACCGCTCCCGGAAATCCCGGTTACCGCATCCATGTCGTTTTCGCTGTCGATCCACGCCACTTCGCCCACAGCCCGCATGACGGATTCCGCCATTTTCTTGTGGAAATCCTGGGCGATGTCGTTGGCGCACAGGACCGATGCACCGCAGCCGATCAGGGCAGGGGTGTTGGGCATCACCCGGACCAGCGGAAGCTTGCAGCCGGACCAGCGCATGATGTCCTCGATCCGGATGCCGGCCGCGATCGATATCATGAGCTGCGATGAAGGCTGAAGGTGACTGCGGATGGATTCAAGGGCCGTTTTCATGACTTGTGGCTTGATTGCCATGATCACGATGTCGGCATCGTCAATGCATTCCAGATTGCTCTTTGCCGTTCGGACCGGGAATCGCTTGGACAGCATTTCGCGTTGACTGGCAAGCGGATCGGAGACGCGTATCAGGGCGGGGTCGTAATCGTTCGCCACTAGGCCGCCGACGATGCTCCGGGCCATGTTTCCACCGCCTACGAAAGCGAGTTTTACATTCATGTTCGTCAGTTTCAGGTTGATTGATTGATTGTTCGCGGGCCGAACACGGCGGTTCCGACGCGGATCAGGGTGGCGCCTTCGGAAATGGCCGCCTCCATGTCGTCGCTCATGCCCATGGAAAGCTGGTCCATTCTGCCATGTCGGCACCGGTGGTGTTCGAGCAGTTCCCGCATCTGGCGAAAAACGTCGCGCTGCAGTGAAAATTCCGTCTGCGGGCGGGGAATGGCCATCAGTCCTCTCAGTTCAAGATTCGGGAGCGAGTCCACCAGTGCAGCCAGATCGCCGATTCGGTCGGCGGAAATGCCGGACTTTCCCGGCTCATCCTGAAGGTTGACCTGGATCAGCGACTGAAGGGGTGCCTTGTCGGCACGATACGTGTCGAGTCGCCTCGCCACTTTCTCGCTGTCGATCGTATGCACCCAGTCGAAGGTTTCGGCGATGTCCCGGCATTTTCTGCTCTGGATGTGTCCGATGAAGTGCCAGACAAGAGGAAGCGGACTCGAATCGCTCCCGAGCATTGCCGCAACGGCCCTGATCTTGGCGAGGCTTTCCTGAACATAGTTTTCTCCGAAGTCCGTCTGGCCCAGTCGGGCGACGGCGGCAACCGCTTCGGCCGAATGCTGCTTGCTGACGGCGATCAGCCTGACCGAGCCGTCCGGGCGGTTGTACCGTTCGGTCTGCTCCCGTATGCGCTCGAGGGTGTCCGCATATCGGTATGCCAAGCCTTCACGGCTATCCGGTGAAGTCTTCGCCATCGATCGAATCCCCGCTCTCATGCCGACGATTTTATCAGAACCGGAATCCGACAAGGGGGCCGCAAAACGCCCCCGGTTGGGTGGAAGACATTCCGGCGCAAGAGAGAGTCCGCGAGGCTTCGGAGAGTGAATCCGGCCGGTTCGCGATGAAAGCGCGAACGCGCTGAACGGAATTCGATGTCTGTTACAATCACGAGCCGGGTACCGGTCGGGATGCCCGGATTTTTCATCACACCCATTTTGCACATGATTCAGGCAGGCATTATAGGCGGTACGGGCTATACCGGGGTCGAGCTTCTGCGGCTGCTGGCCGGCCATCCCGGGGTCGAGGTCACGCACATCACTTCCCGGGAACAGGCCGGACGGCCTGTTTCCGACCTGTTTCCGTCGCTGGAAGGCCGTTATTCGCTTGAATTCGAAGCTCCAGAATTGTCTGCCCTTCTGGATTGCGATGTGGTCTTCAGTGCCGCGCCGAACGGTGTGGCGATGACCTATGCGCGCGAGTTGCTCGACGGCGGTGTCCGCATGATCGACCTGTCCGCCGATTTCAGGCTGCGGGATCGGAATGTCTGGGAAAGATGGTATCGGATGACCCATGCCTGTCCCGAGCTGCTTGAGGAGGCCGTGTACGGACTGACGGAATTTCATCGCGAAAAACTGGTCGGAGCGAGACTGGTCGCCAATCCGGGCTGCTATCCGACCTCTGTTCTGATCGGCTTTCTGCCTCTTCTGGAAAGCGGCCTGGTCGAGCCCGATTCGCTCATCGCCGATGTCAAGTCCGGCGTGTCCGGCGCCGGCCGAAAGGCCGAGCTGGCCCTGTCGTTTTCCGAGACGAGCGATTCGTTTCGGGCCTATGCGGCATCGGGACACCGCCATCTTCCGGAAATTCTGCAGGGGCTGTCCGGGGCGACGGACGAACAGGTCGAACTGGTGTTCACCCCTCATCTGGCTCCCATGAACCGGGGCATCCACGCAACGCTCTATGCCAGGCTCAGGAATTCCGGGGCCGACGTCTCGCTGGAGGCATTGCAGGACCTGTATGCCAGACGGTATGCCGATGAGCCGTTTGTCAGGATGATGCCTCCCGGAAGCCATCCGGATGTCCGCAGCGTGAGGGGGTCGAACTGCTGCCGTCTGGCGCTTCACCGCCAGCAGGGAGGACGGGTGATCACGGTCCTCGCGGTCGAGGACAATCTTGTCAAGGGCGCTGCCGGCCAGGCGATACAGAACATGAATGTCATGGCCGGATTTGACGAGACGGCCGGTCTGGAAGGCCTCGCGCTGGTGCCCTGAGCGATGACGCGGATTCTGGCCTTCTTCATTGTCGCCACCGCGTCATTTGTGGCCGGAGTCTACTTCGGCCAAACGGATCTGGAAGTAAGGCTGGAGTCCCAGCGGATCGCGGAACTGGAAGGACGGAGCGAGTCCCTTGCCGCGGAAAACGCCCGGCTGAAATCGCAGGCGGATTTGATCAGGAGCGCGCTGCAAACCAGCGTGGCCGCACTCGCACGAATCCGCGAGAATGCGGGCAATTTGCCATCTCGCAACGGAGAACTGGAGGCGGCTCTCGAGGAGTAGCAGCGGTTGTTGAACCGGGTTCAGCCGGCGCAGCAATAGGAGTGCCCGAAATCCTGGCCTAGCCGGAATCGTCCGGGTGGACCGAGTCGGGAATCCAGGTGCCGTCCCCGCTCTGGAGCCGGTCGAAATCGAACAGCTTCCGATCAGCGAGCTGTGACGGAATCACGTGCGAAATACTGCGGAAGATGTTCTCGATCCTTCCCGGGTGGACGTTCCACTCCCGAAGCATCTCCTTGATCTTTTGCCGCTGGAGATTCTCCTGCGAGCCGCACAGGTTGCAGGGGATGATCGGGAAGTTCTTCCATCGGGCATATTTCGCGATGTCGCTCTCGGAGCAGTAGGCCAGAGGGCGGATCACGACATGCCTGCCGTCATCGCTGCGCAGCATCGGCGGCATGGCCTTCAGCGTTCCCTGATTGAACATGTTCAGAAACAGGGTTTCCATGATGTCTTCCCGGTGGTGGCCGAGCGCGATTTTCGTGATGCCGTGCTTCGAGGCGTATCCGTACAGGGCTCCCCGCCGCAGCCGGGAGCAGAGGCTGCACATCGTCTTGCCTTCCGGGATCAATTCCTTGACGACGCTGTAGGTGTCCTGCTCGATGATGTCGAAGGGGATTCCGAGCGCGCCGAGGTATTCGGGCAGGACGTGTCCGGGGAACCCGGGCTGCTTCTGGTCCAGGTTGACGGCGACGATTTCGAAATGGACGGGAGCCGTTTCCCGCAGTTGCAGAAGCAGATCGAGCAGGGTATGGGAGTCCTTGCCGCCTGAAATACAGACCATGACCCGATCCTTGTCCCGGATCATGCGGTAGTCCGCGATGGCCTGACCGGTTTTCCTTCTCAGGCGCTTCAGCAGTTTTTTCCTGTTGACGGAAACGGGTTCCGTATTCGTCTGTGTAGCCGGATTGTGGTCAAGATTAAGCACGATTGAGACGGGGAATGGGTTATAGTTTGCCTATGGGATACACCGAATGACCGGCCGGATTCTGTGGGGGCGGCTGTCATCCGAAACGGACCACTCACCTCATTGAGACGACTTTGACAATAAAAAGGTTCTCAATCTTTCTGGCGGCATTGATCGGCCTGCTTGCCGTAGCGGTTGTCGCCATCAATCTCTGGATACCGAAACAACTGCTGGTCAATTATATCAGCACGGAGACCGGGGCCCGCACCACCGTCGAAAACATCACCGTGGGGTGGGACTGGGGCCCGGACATCCGGATTGACGGACTGGTCCTTGAAGGGGTGAACCTTGGCGATTCCTCGGCCGATCTGGACATTACCACAACCCGATTGAAGATCTCGTTCGAGGCGCTGTGGAAGAGCATTATCGGTGCCGGGGATTCAGGACAGGATGCGGCACGGGATGAAGGCGAAGATCCCGCCGGGAATGGAGGAGCGGACTGGCTTGCACAGTATTTCCAGAGCCTGAAGATCGTCAATGGCACGGCATTCCTTGCCGGCGAGCCGAACCCCCTGCATGTCGAGGCGGACTTGCTGGAAATCAGGGCGCTGGACGCCGTTTCGACGGGCGTCCTGTTCGAAGGCAGGCTCGACGGGATGGAGACTGTCCTCTCCGGCACGATTTCGGGTGTCGGGACGCTGGTTTCCGAGAACTGGAGCCAGGTTGAACTTTACGGCCATGTCCTGGGCGAGGAGAACACGATCCACGCCGAAGGGTCGGTCCATGACGTTCGCAATTTCAGCAAGATCTTCCTGGATGTCACCATGGAGTTCGGGAACCCCTCACGGATGGCGGCCCACTATGGCCGGCCGGATCTCGATCTGGGCATGTTTGCGGGAGCGAGATCGCAATTCGAGCTGGCCATGCCGGGCCAGCTCGACACGCTGGATATCCTGGCACTGGACATCCGGGGCGGCAGTCACGGAATCGATTTCCGGGTGTCCGGCGACGTGGGCCGGGAAAGAATTCTGGAGGATGTCGATCTGCAGCTTGAGGTGGTCGGGGAAACTGTCGCCCCGTCCGTTCTGGGTATTTCCGGAATCGGTGGCTCTGTGGCGGTCGATATGCGGGGACGGATCACCGGAAGCCTTGATGAGCTGATTTTTGCCCCTTCCGAGGCGTTGCTGGAGGCGGACGGAGTGTCCGCCCGAATTGACGGCGAGATCGTGGACGTTCTGGGCGATTGGAAGACACCGGCAAGGCTTGAAATGCGGATCGCCCCGCAAGCGCCGTTCGTCGACCCCGAGGCGGCGTTCCTGTTTCCGGCCACGCTCCGGGCCGAACTGGTCATGCAAGGCGGCGGCCTGTCCGCGAGGAAGATCCGATTCGTCTCGCGCGAGGACATCGCCGATCACGCCCGGGTCGTGGCCAGTGGAGAACTCGCCGGTATCGGTTCCGCGATGACAGGAAGCTTTTCCATCGAGGGGCTTTTCGATCGCCAAGGCCTCGAGCATGCCGGATATGCCGGGCTTGCGGAAGGGATCGTGGTCGAGGCGGCCACGACGCTTCATGTCGACAATGCGGAGCTGGCACTGGATGACATCGCCCTGACGGGGCGCTTGCCGGGCATGAGTCTCGAGGGGGTCGGAACCTATTCGCTGTCCGGGGAGCCGGGGGCCGTGACGATCCGGATGAAGGGCGAGGCGGACTCCCTGAAGAGCGTCGGCAAGGCGCTGGGAGAGGACTGGCCGGCCACGAACAGGATTACCGCAAGTGCGATGGCGAAGCGGACCGGGGATCTTGAGTGGGTCCTTGAGGACATACGCGTTCAGCTCGCCGAGGAAGACGTGACGATCGACGCGAACGGGGAGGTGCGTCTGCACGGAAAAGGGAAAATGGGGGAAATCGTCGTCACGGCACTGGCGCACCAGCCCCGTTTCATGAGCCGACTCACGGATTCGGACTTGCTGAGAAGCCTGGTCGAACCGGTCATGCCGCTCGAGGGTACGGGTGTCCTGCATCTTGAGCGCAAGTCCGAAGGACGGGTTTCCTATTCGCTGAGAGACATGAACATCCGCAGCAGGGTCAAGGAGGGGCTTGCGATGGCAAGCGGGCAGATTGTCGATCTGGAATCGCCCGACTGGAGCGGCGTGATCGGAATCACGGTGCGGGACAACCAGGGGCGCTTCTCGGGCCTGCTGTCTCCTGACAGGGTGGAACAGCATCCGATCCTTTCCGAAACCATGGAGGCGGATGTGAGGCTGGCTTTCGACGGGGACGGCCCACGCGTGGAGGATCTGTCCGTGCTGTTTTCGGCCGAGGATGCCCGGGTTGAGGCCCGGGGTTCGGTCGAGACGCTCGATCCTTTTCTGACTCGGGACATGAAAATCGACTTCAAGGTCGAGGCATTGTCCCGCCTGGATCGTCTCTCCGGTCTGAACCGATTTCAGAACGTGCCTGCCGAGGGCAGCGTCAGGGTGACCAACAATCCGCAGGGGCATGTGGACGTGGACATCGGGGCAAAAATCGACGGACGCAGCATCAACGGCGACTGGCGAATCGATTTCTCTCCATCGGGAAAGCAGAACATTTCGGGATCCCTCTTCGTCGATGAGTTCGATCTGGAGCGGATTCTTGTGCGGACCAAGAACAGGGACAGGATGTTCACGGACCGGCCGTTCGACCTTGGCTGGCTGGACAGCATCAATCTGGATCTCGAGCTGGATGTGGGTCATTACAGGAATCGACTGCTTGTTCTGGATCACGTGTCCGGAAATCTGGAGTTGCACGAGGGAGTGCTGAGGATTGATTCGGTGGGCCACTCTCACGGCGTGCCTCTGGACATGTGGTTTGAATTGCGGCCTGCCGGTACGCGCTGGGCCACCCGCCTGGGTGTTTTCGGCGAGAATGTCGATATCGATGCGCTGGATTACAGCATGGGCCATGCCGCGGACCTGAACAGCGTGTTTTCGATAGACGTGGAGTTGGCGGCCGAAGGCCGCTCCATGTCCGAGATGGCGACAGGCGCGACCGGGCACGTCAATCTCGAGGTCAGGGATGTGCAGATCGAAAAGGACGAGGGGTTCGTCCACGGGGATCTTGTGCTGGGCGTGGTCGATTTGATTCTTCCCCTGAAATCGAGGAAAAAATTTGATCTCGTGGAGTGCGGGGTCGCGCGTCTCGATATCGGCAACGGCGTGGCCTCGATGGACAATTCGCTCGCCATGAAGTTCAGGGATCACACGATTCTCGGATCCGGGCAAATCGATCTTGCGAGCGAGAATCTGGATATCGTCTTCTCCTCCAAGGCCAGGAAGGGGCTCGGCATCAGTCCCAATACCATCGTGAAGATTCTCAAGGTTGGCGGGACGTTGCGCGAACCGGAACTCGTCGGCGATCCGGGGGGCTTTCTCAGTACGGGGGTATCGCTGGCCGCGGCGATCGTGACAGGAGGGCTGAGCCTCCTGGCACAGGGTCTTCTGGACAAGGAAGTGGCCAATTCCGATGTCTGCCAGATCGCCCGCTCCGGCGCTCCGGTCACCGAGGCGGGAGGCGTGTCCGAGGGATAGATGGACGGGATGCCGCTTTATGCAGAGGCCGCCGAGCGCAACAAGTCCCCGATACTGGATGTGCTTCGGGCCTTTTTTCCGGAATCCGGAAAAATTCTTGAGATCGGTTCGGGCACCGGCCAGCATGCCGCGCATTTCGCCCGGCAGTTGCCGGGCATCTTCTGGCAGACCAGCGATCTTCTCGGGAACCATCGATGGATCCGCGCACACCTTGAGCAGGCCGGATGCCACAATGCGGGCGATCCCCTCGAGCTCGATGTCGGAATTCCCGGACACTGGCGCCGGGCCTCCTTGCAGGAAGACGGATATGACGGCGTGTTCAGCGCCAATACCGCGCACATCATGTCCTGGGACCGTGTTGCCGACATGTTTTCCGGGGTATCCGGCATCCTGGGGCCGTCCCGGAAGTTCCTGATCTACGGTCCGTTCAATCGCGAGGGCGAGTACACCAGTCCCGGCAACGCATCCTTCGATCGCCATCTCCGTTCCCGGAATCCGGAGATGGGTATCCGGGATGACCGTGAAATCCTCCGTCTTGCCGCATCGTGCCGTCTTGATTTCGAAGCATCCGTCGAGATGCCGGCGAACAACCGGATACTGGTGTTCGGGAAGTGTCCGGCAAGGGAGAATTGAAACGGTGACCGGATTGCTGTACCGTGTTTTGCGAAGATCGGCCGTTCATCGCGGACGGAGTTTCCCGCGAACCGAATCGATCCTCCTTTCGTGATGGCAATCCCTTTCGACAATCGGTACGCGGCTCTCGGCGAAGGGTTTTTCATGCGCACGCGGCCGACGCCCGTGCCCGCTCCCGCCCTGATCCGTTTCAATCACGAGCTGGCGCTCGATCTGGGAATGGACCCGGAACGGATGGAGCCGGAGTACGTTGCCCGGATCTTTTCCGGCAACGAGATTCCCGAGGGCGCGGAGCCGCTGGCGATGGCCTATGCCGGCCATCAGTTCGGGTTTTTCACGCCGCAACTGGGTGATGGCCGTGCCATTTTGCTCGGCGAAGTGACGGGCCGGGATGGCCGGGGATACGAAATCCACCTCAAGGGCTCCGGCCGGACCGTCTTCTCGCGCAACGGGGACGGAAGGGCCCCGCTTGGCCCGGTTCTGCGCGAATACCTGGTGAGCGAGGCCATGCACCGGCTCGGCGTACCCACCACCCGGGCTCTCGCCGCGGTGACGACCGGAGAGGGGGTGTTCAGGGACAGGGTGCTGCCCGGAGCCGTCCTGACCCGCGTGGCCGGAAGCTTTGTGCGGGTCGGCACTTTCGAGTTTCACGCACGAAGAGGGGATGTCGAAGCCGTCCGCAAGCTGGCCGACCACGTGATCGGCCGGAATTATCCGGAACTCGCCCAATCGGACAACCGCTACCTGGCATTGCTTGAAGCCGTGGTCGGCCGTCAGGCATCGCTGGTCGCCAAATGGATGGGGCTCGGATTTATCCACGGGGTCATGAATACCGACAACATGTCCATTCTGGGCGAGACGATCGACTATGGTCCGTGCGCGTTCATGGACTGTTTCGATTTCGACCGGGTGTACAGCTCGATCGACCAGCATGGCCGCTACGCCTACAGCAACCAGCCGGGTGTCGGATTGTGGAACCTGGCCCGGCTGGCCGAGTGTCTGGCGCTGATTGTCGATCCGGACATGGAGGCGGCGATCGAATCGGTCAAGAATATCCTGGGCGGATTCATGCCGGCTTACGAATCAGCCTGGCTTGAGGGCATGCGGGCCAAATGCGGCCTGTTTCGGACGGACGGAGCGGCCGGGCGGCCAGACCGGCGAGTGGTCGACGACCTGCTGGCCCTGATGGCCAAGAGCGGCGCGGATTTTACCCTGACCTTCTTTCTCCTGTCATCGCTGCGGGATCGGCCGGCAGCCGGAGATGAGAAGTTTCTGGAACAGTTCGGCCCGATGGCCGATCCGGTTCGGAAGTGGCTGGAGGAATGGCGGGCCGCCCTGGCGCGGCAGTCTGTGGGCGAGAAGCGGCGACAGGAGGAAATGCGCCGTGTGAACCCGGTGTACATTCCGCGCAATCACCTGGTTGAGGCCGCCATTCGGAGTGCCGAGGAGGATGACGATTATTCGGCATTCCATGAATTGCACGAGGTCTTGCAAATCCCCTATGAACTCAAGCGCGGGAAAGAGCGCTTTCAGCTCCCGCCCGTCCCGGAAGAGGAAGTCCGGCAGACGTTCTGCGGAACCTGATCCGGGCGGGCCGGAACCCGGCTGAAGCTCGATCGAAGACTTTCCGCTACGATTCGATACCCCGCAGAAGGCGGATTCCAAGCAGTATCGAAAGCAGGGGCAGTACGGTGTCGATGATTGCCCAGAACACCTGCTGGGTTGCTCTCTCTATCGCCTTGAACTCGGGATTGAGAACGTTGAACCAGTTCCAGAAGAACCAGACGCCAATCATCAGGAAGCCGTAGAACTGAACGTTGGAGGCGAGATATTCGCGCGTGAGCGGGGCATCGGGCTGGCCCGAATCGGCCGCCCTCAGCCTGCGGTAGCCGTGGTAGACGCCAAGGACCACCGCCAGGGCCATCGCCATGTCGATCTGCGCCCACAAAGGACTGGTTCCGGTACCGTCGTGATACAAAGGTTCGACGATCTTGTGTGTCACGATCACGATACCGATGATGATCAGCAAGATGGCCGATATGCGCTCGAGGACGCTCATGAAGTCATTCCCTCTTCGTTTGGACTGCCCGGAATTATACACTGGAGGCGGATCCTGTCTCGGGGGCGGCCCTGCCGTTTTCGCCTGCTGGCCCGGTGCCATTTATCCGGTCCGGAAACGCGATGCTCTCGGCAGTCCAGGCGTTTTCGGCGAGCGGCAGGTCATTGCGGGTCAGGCAGGCGCAACATTGCAGTGCAAAAAACCTGTATAATATTGTGCCGTTATCGTCCGCTTCCCTCAAGTCGCAGAGAAACAAGCCGTCCGCACCATGTCATGCGGGCGCTCAGCATTGCTGCCGGGTCGGGCAAGGTGACAACCCATGAATCAGGAATCGGCAACAAGATTCGGGACACATTCGAAACAAGCATCCAGAGGTAGAGAGTTATGTCGGGCACAGACGCACTGAAACTGATAAAAGAAAGCGAGGCAAAATTCATCGATTTGCGGTTTACGGACACGAAGGGCAAGGAACAGCATGTCACCCTGCCGGCCTCGGTGGCCGACGAGGACCTGTTCGAGGACGGAAAGATGTTCGACGGGTCGTCGATTGCGGGATGGAAAGGCATCAACGAGTCCGACATGATCCTCATGCCCGAGTCGCACAGCGCAGTGGTTGATCCGTTTGCCGAGCAGACAACCGTCAACATTCGTTGTGACATCATCGAGCCTGCAGACATGCAGGGATACGGCAGGGACCCCCGTTCCATCGCCAAGCGCGCCGAGGCTTATCTGGCATCCACCGGCATCGGGGACAGGGCGTTTTTCGGCCCCGAAAACGAATTCTTCCTGTTCGATTCGGTACGCTGGGGCAATGAGATGGGAAAGGTCTTCTACGAAATCGACTCCGAGGAGGCGGCCTGGAACAGCGCGAAGCGGTACGGCGGGGCCAATACCGGCCACCGTCCGGGCGTCAAGGGCGGCTACTTCCCGGTTCCCCCGGTCGACAGCCTGTCCGATGTGCGCTCCCAGATGTGCTCCATCATGGACGAGATGGGACTTGAGGCCGAAGTGCACCACCACGAAGTCGGGACGGCCGGGCAGTGCGAGATCGGCACCAAGTTCAATACCCTGGTCAAGAAGGCCGACGAGGTCCAGATTTTCAAGTATGTCGTCCACAACGTGGCGATGCTGAACCATCTCACCGCCACCTTCATGCCCAAGCCCCTGGTCGGCGACAACGGGTCGGGCATGCACGTTCACCAGTCGATCTTCAACGGCGATGAAAACATCTTCGCCGGGGACGGCTATGGCGGATTGAGCGACGAGGCGCTTTACTATATCGGCGGCATTTTCAAGCACGCACGGGCGATCAACGCGTTCGCGAATTCGAGCACCAACAGCTACAAGCGGCTGGTTCCGGGCTTCGAGGCGCCGGTATTGCTGGCCTATTCGGCGAAGAACCGCTCGGCATCATGCCGGATTCCCTACGTGGCGAGCCCCAAGGCGCGGCGCATCGAAATCCGCTTCCCCGATTCGGCCGCGAACCCCTATCTGGCGTTCTCCGCCATGCTGATGGCCGGCCTGGACGGAATTCAGAACAAGATCGATCCCGGCGGCCCCGCGGACAAGGATCTGTATGATCTTCCGCCCGAAGAGGAAACGAACATTCCAACCGTGGCGCACGGGTTCGACGTGGCGCTTGAAGCGCTGGATGCGGATCGGGATTTCCTGCTCGCCGGCGGCGTATTCAACGATGACATGATCGATGGCTACATCGAACTCATGATGGAGGATGTGACCCGGCTGAGAATGTCGACGCACCCTGCCGAATTCGACATGTACTACAGCGTCTGAGGGTATCGGGACCGTCCGGGATACCGGTCGGCCCGACTCGCTCCCGGGGAAACGGCGGATGCCCGGCTCGGCTTGCCGAATCGGACATCCGGGTACCGAAAAATGAAAGGTCTTTCGCCGATTCGGTATATAATTCCCTGTTCAACCCGTTAATCACAACACCGCACAGGAATCACCCAATGCCTTGGAATCAATCGGGATCAGGCGGAAACGGCGACGATCCGTGGGGCCAGCGAAACCAGAACTGGGGCAATCGGAATCGACCCAATCAGGGACCGCCGGATCTGGATGAGATCTTTCAGCAGGTCTTGTCACGCCTTCGGCGGTTCAAGGACCGCAAGGGCGGTGGCGATTCGGGAGGCGGCCGGGGCAACGGTTCCGATGAACGTCGTCCGGGTCGTGGATTGGGCAAGATTCCCGTTCTGGTATTGCTTCTTGTCGGTTTGGGGTTCTGGGTTTTTACCGGTTTTTACACCGTTGACCAGGGCGAGCAGGCCATAGAGCTTCGGTTCGGAAAATATTCCGAAACCAATGGCGCCGGGCTGCACTGGCATATTCCGAACCCGATCGAATCCGTCGAGATCGTCAACACCCAGAAGGAAAACACGGTCCAGGTCGGTTACCGGGATGTCGGGCGGGGCAAGCAGGATGTGCCGAAAGAGGCCCTGATGCTGACCCAGGACGAGAACATCATCCATATCCAGCTCGCGGTCCAGTATGACATCAAGGATCCGACCAACCTCCTTTTCAATGTCAGCGAATACAACCTGGAAAATCTGGCCGATGGCGTGGTCCGGCAGGCGGCCGAAAGCGCTATCCGGGAGATCGTGGGGCGCTCTTCCATGGATTTCGCCATTACCGAGGGCCGGGCGCAACTGGCTTCGGAAACCAAGTCGCTGGTGCAGGAAATCCTCGATCGCTACGAAACCGGCATCAATATCGTGACGGTCGAAATGCAGGATGCCCAGCCTCCCGAGCAGGTGCAGGATGCCTTCGCCGACGTTGTGCGCGCCCGCGAGGACGAGGAGCGATTCAAGAATCTGGCAGAGGCGTACGCGAACGACGTCATCCCGAGAGCCCGGGGGTTTGCGGCAAGGATCGTCCAGGAGGCCGAAGCCTACAAGGCCGCGGTCATCGCCCGTGCGGAAGGCGAAACCGCCCGGTTCAGCCAGGTGCTGGACGAATACTGGAAGGCACCGGAAGTGACCCGGGAACGCCTCTATATCGAGGCCATGGAACAGGTGTTCAGCAACACCAGCAAGCTGGTGATCGATCAGCCCGAGGGAGGCAACAGCGTCATGTACCTGCCTCTTGAGCAGCTGCTCAGGTCGCAACGCAATGCGTCGCAGGACGTTCTGAACAACCCGTCCTCGGGTCAGGCGGGTGTCGCGCCTGTCGGCGGTTCGCAAACCGGACTGCGCAACCCCAACCGTACATCGAGATAGCCGCCATGACAGCCCGATCCACCCTTTTTCTGGTTCTGCTCGCGATTGCCGGTGCCTTGGCTGTCGCGTCGGCCTACTACGTGGATGAACGCGAGAAGGCCATCGTGTTCAAGTTCGGTGAAATCGTCAAATCCGACGTCGAGCCCGGATTGCACTGGAAGGTTCCGTTCATCAACAATGTGCGCTATTTCGACGCACGGGTCCAGACTCTTGACGCCGATCCGCAACGCTACCTGACCGTGGAGAAGAAGAATCTCTCCGTGGATTCCTTCGTCAAGTGGAAGATCCGGGATGTGTACCTCTACTACACGAGGCTGAGAGGGCTCAAATCGAATGCCCGGTCCCGGCTCGATCAGCGGGTCAACGACAGCCTGCGCCAGGAGTTCGGCAAGCGGACGGTCCAGGAGGTCATTTCGGGAGACCGTGCCCTGATCATGGAAGTCGTGCAGAAAGCGATGAACGAAGAAGCGGCTACGCTCGGGATCGAGATCATCGATGTCAGGCTCAAGCGCGTCGATCTGGAGGAGGCGATCAGTCAGCAGGTGTACCAGAGGATGAGCGCGGAGCGGGAGCGGGTGGCCAAGGAGTTGCGGGCGCAGGGTGAAGAGGAAGCCGAGAAGATACGTGCTGATGCGGACAAGGAGAGGGAGATTCTGCTGGCGAATGCGGATCGGGAAGCCCAGATCGTCCGAGGTGAAGGCGATGCAACGGCAACCGCCCTGTTCGCCGGCGCTTTTGGCCGGGACAGGGAATTCTATGCCCTCTACCGGAGCCTGAATGCCTATCGGGACAGTTTCAGCACCAAGCAGGACCTGATGATCGTCGATCCGAGTTCAGAGTTTTTCCGCTATTTCAAGCAACCGGATCCAACACCGTCTCCATAATACCGCTGGTGAACAAGGGAATGGATCATGTTCGACTGGGAGGATCTGCTCGTTGCCTTCGCCCTGTATCTCATACTCGAAGGTCTCATGCCGTTTCTCAGTCCTCCCGCATTCAGAAGTTTCGTGCAGCGCCTTTCCGCCCTGCCTGACAACTCGATCCGGAACACGGGCCTTGTGGTCATGCTGATCGGTGTTGCGTTGCTGTACTTCGTGAGATGAACCGATATCCAATGATTGCCCGGCCATGACAAATGCAGTTCTCCTCGGGGTCCAGTGGGGAGACGAGGGCAAGGGCAAGATCGTCGATCTGTTGACCGAACGTGCCGATGCCGTGGTGCGTTTCCAGGGCGGGCACAATGCCGGTCATACCCTCGTCATCAACGGAGTCAAGACTGTCCTGCATCTGATTCCCTCCGGAGCGATGCGCAATGGCATCGAGTGCCTGATCGGCAACGGAGTGGTGACAGACCTTCTGCACCTCCTGACCGAAATCTCCGGACTGGAGGAACGGGACGTGGAAATCCGGAACCGGCTGATGATCAGCCTGGGCTGTCCGTTGATCCTGCCGTATCATGTCGTGCTCGACCGGGTCAGGGACGAGGCGCGCGGCAAGTCGGCAATCGGCACAACCGGTCGCGGCATCGGTCCCTGTTACGAGGACAAGGTCGCAAGAAGGGGGGTGCGGGCGGTCGATCTTGTCGACGAGAGGGTCTTTGCGTCCAAGCTCGAACAGGTCATGGAGTATCACAATTTCATGATTTCGAATTATTACAGGTCCGACCCGGTCGATTACCGCAAGACCCTGGATGCCATGCTGGAAGCGCGTGAGTCGATTCTGCCCATGATTGGCGACGTGTCGGCCCGGCTCAACCGGTTGTGCCGGACCGGAAAATCGGTGATTTTCGAGGGTGCGCAGGGCATGATGCTCGACATCGACCACGGAACCTATCCGTATGTCACGTCATCGAATACGGTCTCGGCCGCAGCGGCAGCCGGTTCCGGTGTCGGTCCGCAGGATATCGGAACCGTGCTCGGGGTTGTCAAGGCTTATGCGACCCGTGTGGGATCCGGTCCGTTTCCGACGGAACTGACAGACCGTGTGGGGGAACATCTGGCGAAACAGGGGCATGAGTTTGGCGCCACCACCGGCCGACCCCGTCGATGCGGATGGCTCGATATCGTTGCGCTTCGCCGGGCGGTCCAGGTTTGCGGCATCACCTCGCTTTGCATAACCAAGCTCGATGTGCTGGATGGCCTGGAGACGGTCCAGCTCTGTGTCGGTTATGAATATCAGGGCAGTCGAGTCGATCTGCCCCCGTATGGCGCCGAAGGTCTGGAGCAATGCATTCCGGTATACGAGAACATGCAGGGATGGAACGATTCGACGGCTGGCCTGAGACATTTTTCCGAGATACCCGGACAGGCCCGGGCCTATCTCGACAGGATTTCCGATCTCCTGCAACTTCCGATCACCATCATATCCACCGGTGCAGGCAGGGATGACACCATAGTCCTCAAGCATCCGCTTGAGTCCTCATGAACCGGCAAACCCCGTTAATCCGCGAGAACCCGATGACCACAATGAATCTTGAAAATCCCTCACTGTTTCGCCAGCAATGCTATATCAACGGCCAATGGCGTGACGCCGACGACGGAAAGACTGTGGAGGTCACCAATCCTGCAGACGGGTCCGTGATAGCCAGCGTTCCGTATATGGGCTCGGGGGAAGCCGCAAGGGCTCTTGAGCTTGCCCGGGACGCGCAGGTCCTGTGGCGCGAGATGCTGGCCAAAGAACGCTCCGACATCCTGCGAAGATGGTATGAGCTGATGCTGGAAAACCAGCGTGACCTGGCGGTGCTGATGACGCTGGAGCAGGGAAAGCCGATTGCCGAATCGATGGGCGAGATCGTTTATGCGGCGTCCTTCATCGAGTGGTTCGCCAGCGAGGCGCGCAGAGCCAGCGGGGAGATCATCCCGCAGCACCAGCAAGACAAGCGAGTGCTGGTGATCAAGCAGCCCGTCGGTGTCTGCACGGCCATCACCCCGTGGAACTTTCCTTCCGCCATGATCACCCGGAAGGCCGGCCCTGCGCTTGCCGCCGGATGTGCGATGGTGGTCAAGCCGGCGACCCAGACGCCGCTTTCGGCGCTGGCCTTGTGCGAACTGGCAGAGAGGGCGGGGGTTCCGCCGGGCGTGCTGAACGTGATCACGGGCTCTTCGCCGGATATCGGGCTCGAGATGACCACGAATCCGGTTGTCCGGCACTTCAGCTTTACAGGTTCGACCGAAATCGGTCGGCTCCTGATGCAACAGTGCTCGGGCACCATCATCAAGGTAGCGCTGGAGCTGGGCGGCAATGCGCCATTCATTGTGTTCGACGACGCAGACATCGATGCAGCGGTAGAAGGGGCGATGATTTCAAAGTACCGCAACACCGGGCAGACCTGCGTATGCGCGAACAGGATCTATGTCCAGGATTCGGTCTATGACGAGTTTGCGGACAAGCTTGCCCGGGCCGTGGCGCAGATGAAGGTTGGTTCCGGGATGGAGGAGGGCGTGAGCCAGGGCCCCCTGATTGACTCGAATGCGGTACAAAAGGTCGAAGAGCACATCCGCGATGCGGTCAGCAAGGGTGCGGAAGTGATGGTCGGAGGAGGTCGCCATGAACTGGGCGGAACCTTTTTCGAGCCGACCCTGCTGCGAAACGTCACCCCGCAGATGAAGGTCGCCAGGGAAGAAACCTTCGGGCCACTGGCGCCGTTGTTCAGATTCGGGGAGGAAGAAGAAGCGATCAGGATGGCGAACGATACCGAGTTCGGTCTGGCGTCGTATTTCTACAGCAACAGCCTGGACCGCGTCTGGCGGGTTTCCGAACAACTTGAGTACGGCATGGTGGGCATCAATACCGGCATCATATCGACAGAGGTGGCACCGTTCGGCGGCGTCAAGCAGTCGGGTTTGGGACGGGAAGGATCGTCGCACGGAATCGATGAATACCTTGAGATGAAATATCTTTGCATGGGCGGCATCCGCTAGCGGTGCCTCCCGATTTGGGGCGCGCTCGGTCAGGTCTTGAACAACAGTTGTCCTGCATCTAAAACAATATCTATCTATCAAAAGTTTATGGTAGAATATTGACAGGTCGTGCTAACTGGAAATTTTATCCATGCATATGGTGGCTTCCGATACAAGCCGCTTGCATAATGCAAATTAAAGCAGTTAAACTTTCAGCTTGGGAATACCAAGACATATGGCATAAAATATTTGAGCAACCCATATTTCAGGAATCTGGAGATTTTCTAGCATGCAAACAGTAGCCAAAACCTTGCCGACGATGTTGAAAAGCCTGTTCGTTCTATCGATTTCAATCGTCGTCGCAGGATGCATCAGTGCCAAAAGTCCGCCGACGGAGGAAGCAATCGCTGTTGCTCCCGAGCCCGAGCCCGAACCGGTCGCGGTTGTTGAGCCCGAGCCGGAACCCGAGCCGGAACCGGCCAAACCCGAGCCGGAGCCCCTTCCGCTGAAATTCTGGATCGTGGCCGAAGGCGACAATCTCTGGAACATCGCTGCACACGAGGAGGTTTACTTCCTGCCGGAGCAGTGGCCGCTGATCTACAAGGAGAACCTGGAGCAAATCACCGATGCCGACCTGATCTATCCGGGCCAGGTTCTCGATATTCCTCGAGGCATGGCGCAGGACGAGATCGATGCCGCCGTGCATCATGCCAGAAATCGTGGCGCGTGGTCTCTCGGGCCTGTTGAGGCGAGCGACAAGGAATACCTGAAAAGTTCGAACTGAACACCGAATGACTTCCCGTTCCGTCATGGAGCGGGTTGACTGTTTCATGCCGCAGGCAGGGATCCGGTTTTCGGACCCTGCCTGTTTGTTATGGATTCCGGCCGGCAGGGCGAAAGCCTTGCCCGCGGCTTGCACGGACCGGCCGGTCAGATCACCATCTTGTTGAGTTCGATCTCGAGAATCCCCTCGGCACCGCAGGACTTGAGAATCGGAATCAGCGTTCTGACTTCCTCTTTGCGGACCACGGTTTCAACCGCAAGCCAGGTCCCGTCGAACAGATGGTTGATGGTCGGGGCATGCAGGCTCGGCAGCTTTTCCGCAAGCTCGTCAATGCGGCTTTCGGGCAAGTTCATCTTGAGCAGGACCCTTTCCCTGGCGGAGAGGGCGCTCTCGAGTAGCATCGCGATCTGCTGAATCTTTCTGCGTTTCCACGGCACCTCCATGGCCTGCCTGTTGGCGGCGAAAACGGTATGGGTCTTGAGAAGGTCGCAGACGATCCTGAGTCCATGAGCCCGGATCGTGCTGCCGGTTTCGGTAATTTCGACAGCGGCGTCGGCCAGTCCTTCCACGACCTTGGCTTCGGTTGCCCCCCAGGAAAAATCGACCGCCGCGTCGATGTTGCGCTCAGTCAGGAACTGGCGTGTGAAGTTCACGAGTTCGGTGGATATCCGCTTGCCGTTCAGGTCTTCCACGGTTTGGATTTCGGAGTCCTGTTTGACCACGAGTACCCATCGGCAGGGCTGATCCGAGGACTTCGAATAGACCAGATGAGATATAATTTCGACATCCGAGTCGGTTTCGGCCAACCAGTCCTGGCCGGTCAGTCCCGCATCCAGCACTCCATTTGTAATGTAGGTGCCCATTTCCTGGGCTCTGACCAGGGCGCAACTGATCTCGTCGTCGTCGATCGAAGGGAAATAGTTGCGCGATCTGGGATTGATGATCCAGCCTGCCTGCGAGAACAGATCAACGGTCGCACCTTCAAGGCTTCCCTTGGGTATGCCCAGTTTCAGCTTCTGTACCATGTCTGCGGTTCAAAAAAAGGTGATTATACTTGAAAACAAACAGCCCGAATCCCTCCTGACGACCGGGCCCGCTTCCCTGTCGACGGCAGATGTCGCCATGGATCGATATCCCGCAAGCCGGGGCGAGACGGGTCCGGTGCCGATTCGGCCTTCTCGAGCGAAACCATGAAATCCGTGAAGAGGCCGATTGAACTGGAAGACATCGTGGACATGTTCCGCGAGTTGTCTGCGGATACCGGCTTTCCGTCTCCGGCACAGCTTTTGCAGTATGTTATGCATCACGACTCCCGAACAAGCCTTCAGGAGATCGGCCGGCATTTCGGCGTGGAGGGAGAAGGCGCCCTGGACGAAATTCTCCGGCGCCTCTGTACGCTTGAAGACACCGGTCTGCTCGAATCCCGAAAGGGTGACTGGTATCGGGTGCCTGAAGACGTCGCATTGAAGGAAGGGACGGTCGAAGGCAGTCCGGGCGGCTACGGCTCGGTGGCGATCGGAACGGCAGACGACGAGGCGCATCGGATTGGCAGGAGCCAGATGCGGCGGGTGTTGCACGGGGATCGGGTACTGTGCCTGGTCGATGCGGGCAATGGAGGGAGGCGGATGCGGATCAAGGTGCTCGGGGTGCTGAACCGTTTGCAAAAGTCCCTTGCAGGGGAGATCAGGGTCGTACGGGGAGAGGCGATGATGATCCCGCTCGACAGCCGGTTTTGCCATCCCGTGGCCGTTGCCCGGGACCGCCATGGAAAGGCGAGTGAAGGCGATATCGTGAACGCGGTCCTGACCTCGGCCCCGTTTGCGCCCGGGCCGGTGCGTGCCAGGATCGTCGAGGTCGTGGGCAACTTGATGGTTCCCGGAGTTCGCACCACAATGGCCCTGATCCGACACGAAATTCCTTCCTGCTGGCCCGACGACGTCCTTAAGGAAATCGACGGTGACCGAGCCCTGGGCGAATCGCCTTCGCCGGGGAGAGACAGGGAGGATCTTCGCGGTCTTCCTTTCATCACTATCGACGGTGACGACGCCCGGGATTTCGACGATGCCGTGTATTGTTCCGAAATCCCGTCTGGCTGGAGGCTGGTTGTGGCGATTGCCGATGTCAGCCATTACGTCCGGACGGGAAGCGCAATCGACCGCCAGGCCTATGCGAGGGGCACGAGCGTCTATTTCCCGGACAAGGTGGTTCCCATGCTGCCCGAACATCTGTCGAACGGAATATGCTCCCTGAATCCCAAGGAGGACCGCAATTGCCTGATCTGCGATATCTCGATCGACAGGGATCAT
This sequence comes from Gammaproteobacteria bacterium, assembly GCA_009841725.1. GTDB lineage: Bacteria > Pseudomonadota > Gammaproteobacteria > Arenicellales > Poriferihabitantaceae > Poriferihabitans. Next base: position 29,905 of record VYGS01000095.1, on the reverse strand, counting down.
GAGATTTCCGGATACCGGTTTTACCAGGCTGTCATGAAGTCGAGGGCCCGCATGACCTATGACCGGGTGGAGGAATTGCTGAATCCGCAACACCGCGCTTCCTCTGACGAGGACGAGGCGTTGTTGGAAAATCTCCGGAATCTGGAATCCATGGCAACGGGCCTTGAGGCGAGCCGGATGCGGCGGGGATCAATCGCCTTCGAGCTTCCCGAATCGCGGATCGATCTGACCGAGGACGGGCGCATCGCTTCGATCGGCATGCGGGAGCGGTTGCGCTCGCACAAGATCATCGAGGAATGCATGCTGGCTGCAAACCGGTGCGCCGCCGGGTTCCTGCACCTGAATCAGGGTGACATGGCGCTCTACAGGGTGCATCCGGGCCCTTCCCGCGACGATGTCCTGGCCTTGCGCCGGGATCTTCGGACTCTGGGCCTTGCGCTCGGAGGAGGCGCTGAACCGGATCCGGCCAGTTACCGGACACTTCTGGAACAGGCGGAGGGCGAGATTCAACTGTTCGGGGCGGTTCAGCTGCTGTTGTTGCGCAGTATGGGGCAGGCCCTCTATACCCCGGTGATGTCCGATCATTTTGCGCTCGGATTTCCCGCCTATACCCATTTCACTTCGCCCATAAGGCGGTATGGCGATCTGGTCGTGCATCGCCTGATCAAGCAATCGCTTGGCCTGCCGGGTTATCGCGACCTGCAGCCGTCGGTGATGAGCCTGGAAGAGACCTGCGCGCAATGCTCGATGACGGAGCGCCGGGCAGATGCCGCGGTCAACGAAGTGATTGCCTGGCTCAAGGCCCTGTACATGCTGCACCGGATCGGAAGTCGATTTTCGGGAACTGTCACCGGGGTCAAGGAATACGGCCTGTTTATCCGGCTCGACGAGCTGTTCGTCGATGGCTTGGCCCATGTCAGCAAGCTCGGCTACGACTACTTTGTGTTTGACGAGGACAGCCAGACCCTGTATGGCGAGCACACCAACGTGTTGTACCGTCTCGGAGACCGGGTTAAGGTAGAGGTGCTGGATGTCGATCTGGATGAGTCCCGGGTCAGCTTCTCGTTGCTTGATGAGAATCTCTTTGCATATTCCGGGGACCGCCGCAGAAAACGCAGAAGAAATCGCTACCGATGACCCTCAAAATCACCTTGCGGCTCGCGCAACAGGCACATGAGTAGCGCAGGAAGGCCTGTCTGTTTTGGCATTCACGCCGTAACGGCGCTGCTCGAGCACCACCATTCCGTCTCGGCGCTTTATATCGGTGCCTCCTCTTCTCAAAGACTCGCACGTCTGGAGCAAATGGCAAGGACGCGGGGCATCGAGGTGGTCCGCTGCGAAAGGGAACGTCTGGACCGTCTTTCCGGATACGGCACCCATCAGGGAGTGGTGGCCGAATACGAATCCGGCAAGGCAAATCCCCCCGCCACGCTGAAAGACGTCATGGACGGCATTGAAACGGACACGGCCCTGGTGCTTGTTCTGGATCATCTGCATGACCCTCACAATCTGGGCGCCTGCCTGAGAACCGCCGAATGCGCAGGCGTGGACGCGGTCATCCTGCCGAAGCGTTCGGCATGCCCCGTGAACCACACGGTCTCCAAGGTGGCTTCCGGTGCCGTCGAGCCCCTCAACATTGTTTCGGTATCGAACATCGTCAATGCCCTGGATGTGCTGAAGAGGCACGAGTTCTGGATTTATGGAACCTCCGAGAGGGGGGACGCCGAACTGTATGATGTCCCGTTCAGGGGCCGGATCGCCCTGGTCGTCGGCAACGAGGGCAAGGGGATGAAGCGGCTGGTCGAGAAGGCCTGTGACGCTCTTGTCCGGATTCCCGTTTCGGGGCAGGTGCAAAGCCTGAATGCCTCGGTTGCGACCGGGATTTGCCTGTACGAGATACGCCGGCAGTTCAGCCTGTCCCGCTGACCGGAGCCGGCGATTGCCGATTCGTGGCGACGGGGGTGTCCCGCCCTGACCGGACGGGACCGCGGGCCGTCGGATTCGGATCCCGGAGCCTACTGTTCTCCGAACAGGGCGAGGTACTTGCCGTACCCCTGGGTCTGCATGTTTTCCTTGGGAACGAATTTCAGCGAGGCCGAGTTGATGCAGTATCTCAGCCCGGTTGGAGCCGGCCCGTCATTGAAAACATGGCCCAGATGGGAATCGCCATGCCGGCTTCTCACCTCGGTTCTCGGGTACAGCAGCTTGTAATCGGTCTTTTTCACGATGAAGCTGTCGTCGATCGGCTCCCAGAAGCTGGGCCAGCCGGTGCCGGAGCGGTACTTGGTCGTCGATGAAAAGAGCGGCTCTCCCGACACGATATCGACATAAATCCCGTCGGCCTTGTGGTTCCAGTACTCGTTGTGAAACGGAGGTTCGGTTCCCTCGTGCTGGGTCACTTCGTATTGCATCCGGGTCAGCGTTTGCTTCAGAACTCCGTCATCCGGCTTGGAGTATCGGTCGGTTTCATCGCCGGCAGGACCGGCCTTTGACTCTTTCGGATAGGGAGTCTTGAGATCATCGCCCCAGGCTGATTCGAGAAACCTGTCCCGGCCGGAACCGGTCCGGTAAATCTTGTACCGAAGCGGAGATTTCTTGTAGTAGTCCTGGTGATAGCCCTCGGCTTTCCAGAATTGCTCAAAGGGAATCAATTCGACGACGATCGGCTCGTCAAAGCGTCCAGAGTCCGCAAGTTGGTCCCGAGACGACTCGGCCGCTGCCTGCTGATCCGCATCGTGGTAGAAAATGGCCGGACGGTATTCGCTGCCCCGGTCGGCAAACTGGCCGATCGGATCGGTCGGGTCGATTTCCCGCCAGAAATGATAAAGCAGCTCGTCATACGTGACGATGTCCGGGTCGTAATGAATCTGGACCGTTTCCGTGTGGCCCGTGTCGCCTTTCCCGACGTCCTTGTAGGTGGGATGCTGGGTGTGGCCGCCGCTGTATCCGGAGACGACTTCCGACACGCCGTCGAGCTTTTCAAATGTCGATTCGAGACACCAGAAGCAGCCGCCGGCAAAAGTCGCGACGGCTGACGAATCCGATGCCTGTCCGGATTGTGACGAGGCGACCGTCTGTGTCTGGCTGCTGGCCAGAACGATTACGGCGGTGACGCCTGCGAAAACTGCAGCAGCAAGGAAAGTTCGTTTCATGGGGAGAATCGATGGTGTAGTGTTCCAGAATATTAAACCGATTATATAGAGACTGAAGTGGGCGGCGGCATCATTCACCTGCTCCCGTTCAGCGCCGTTTCAGGTTGAGGCCGTATGCCGTCGGGACCGGGATTGCCGGATTGGCGCCTGATTCACGGTCTGATGTCAGTTCGGGAAATCCGAAGTCAAAGAATCAATGCGGCAACGATGTTCCGCTCGTCCGACAGAAGGATGCTGTAGGTTCTGCATGCGGCGGGAGTGTCCATGACCTCGAGACCGATACCGGATTCAATCAGGGGAAGATAGATCGCGGGATCCGGGAATTCCTGTCGTGTTCCCGTTCCCAGGATCACAACCTCGGCACCGAGCGCGGCGATCTTCTCGAAATCTTCCTTGCAAAGACGGGACGGGTGGTCGACATCCCATGAAACCAGTTCGCCCGGCGTGACGATCAGGCTCGTTGTGAATGAGCGGTCTCCTACCCGAACCTCGAATCCGGATTCTTTCCGGATGCAGGAACGAATGCGATGCGCAGGGTCCGACTTGTCGAGATGGAGTTTCATGAGCGTCTTTATCGGCTAAAATCCGGTCGTTGAGTTTATCAATTTTAGGGTCGGGCAGCGTGGAAGCGGTCAATATCGGTTTGTTGGGTCTTGGTACCGTCGGTGGCGGCACGATCACCGTGCTCAAGCGAAACATGGAGGAGATTTCCCGCCGTGCCGGCCGGGAAATCCGGGTGATTGCCGCCGCGGTCAGGGATGTCGACAAGAAGCGGGATTTCGATACCGACGGCATCGTTCTGACCGACCGGATCATGGATGTGGTCAACCACCCCGACATCCAGGTGATCGTGGAGTTGATCGGCGGCGATGGCGAGGTGTTCGACGCGGTGATGACGGCGCTCGACAACGGCAAGCACGTGGTGACGGCTAACAAGGCGCTGATAGCCAGCAAGGGCAATGCCATCTTTTCGAAGGCGAGCGAGAAGGGATTGATGGTCGGTTTCGAATCCGCGGTAGCAGGCGGCATCCCGATCATCAAGCTCATCAGGGAAGGCCTGTCAGCCAACCAGATCGAGTGGCTGGCCGGGATCATCAATGGAACCTGCAATTTCATTCTCTCCCAGATGACGGAAAAACAGAGGGAATTCGGGGAGGTCCTGAGAGAGGCGCAGGAACTCGGTTATGCGGAAGCCGACCCGACGTTCGACGTGCAGGGTGTCGATGCAGCCCACAAGCTGACGATACTCGCCTCGATTGCGTTCGGCATTCCGTTGCGCTTCGAGTCTGTCTACATGCAGGGCATCGACAATGTGGAGCCGGTGGACATCGCCTTTGCGGACGAGCTGGGCTACCGGATGAAGCATGTCGGAATATCACGCAGGACGGACGACGGCATCGAGCTCAGGGTACATCCGGCCCTGATTCCCAAACGGAGCCTGATCGCCAATGTGTCGGGGGTCATGAACGCCATCCTGATCCAGGCAGACGCTGTCGGACAGTCGATGTTCTATGGACCCGGAGCCGGATCCGAGCCCACCGCGTCGGCCGTGGTGGCCGATCTGATCGACGTGGTCCGGGCCTTCACGACCGATCCGCAAAACCGGGTTCCGCATCTGGCCTTCCAGTCCGATTCATTGATTGACGCCCCGATTCTCGATATCGTCGATATCGAGACGTGCTACTATCTCCGCATGAAAGCGGTGAACCGCCCGGGGGTGATGGCGGCCATATCCGCGATTTTCGGTGAAACCGGCATCAGCATCGATTCGATACTGCAGAAGGGCCACGGCCGGGAGGATGAACCGGTGACGATCATCCTGCTGACCCAGAACACCCGGGAGAAGAATCTTGTCAGGGCGCTGGAAAGGGTGGAGAAACTCGACACGGTCAGGGACAAGGTGGTCTGGATTCGTGTTGAGCAGTTGTCCTGATTGCACGCCCGGTTCGTTGACAGGATACTGAAGATGACTCGTCGATACATGAAACCGTTGTTGCCTCTGCTTGCGGCAGTGCTGCCCTTGGTCGGCTCCCATGCGGGAAGCGAGGGAGCGGCACCGTCCGCTGACCTCGTTGGCTGGGACACCCCGCAAAGCGAGGAGCGTCTGATCCGTTCCCGGCACAAGGCCGATTTCTTTTCGCTCAGCAATCATTTCGTCAGCCAGGACAACTGGGTTTTCTGTGGCCTGGCATCGTCTTCGATTGTCCTGAACGCGCTGAGGCTGGGCCGCAAGTCGGATCTGCCTCAGGATACCCGATCCATACAGAAGGAGGAACTTGCCTGGTTTCCGGAGGGGGCCAATCCGTTTTTCGGAAAGTACACGCCGAACAACGTACTCAACAGTCAGACCAAGTCGAGAATCGAGGTGCTTGGCAAGCCGATCGACATCAACGGCGAGCTGAAGCGGGATATCGGCCTGCAATTGAGGCAACTCGCCCAGGTGATGCGCGCACACGGGCTCGATGTCGTCACACGGGTGGTGGATGACGATGCCGATGCGGGGGCGATCAGGCAGGAGCTGGTCCGCAATCTCGAGACCCGGGACGATTTCATTCTGATCAACTATTCGCGCAAGGCCCTGGGGCAGAAGGGCGGGGGACACATCTCGCCCCTCGGGGCCTATGACGAGGGCAGCGACTCCTTTCTGATCATGGATGTCAACCCGAATTCGGCGCCCTGGGTATGGGTGCAGGCCGACGATCTTGTCGCGGCGATGCGCACCTTCGATACGGTTGAAAACAGGGGCTACCTGCTGATATCCGAATCCTGAGGGCTGCCGCGAATCTTTCGCGCGGAAAGGCCCAGCAACTTTCCGGGGTGCCGGACCGATCCATGGCCCGGCACGGTCTCAGAATTGCTCTTCTTCCGTGGAGCCGGCCAGCGACGTGACGGAGGAGCTTCCGCCCTGGACGGTCATCGTGATGTCGTCGAAATATCCGGCGCCCACTTCCTGCTGGTGGGCGACGAAGGAATAGCCCTTCTCGCCGGCCGAGAATTCCGGTTCCTGAACCTTTTCGACATAGTGCTTCATGCCGTTGCCCTGGGCATACTCGTAGGCAAGATCGAACATGTGATACCACATGCTGTGTATCCCGGCCAGAGTGATGAACTGGTACTTGTAGCCCATGGCCGCGATTTCGTCCTGGAAATTGGCGATGTCGGTATCGTTCAAGTTGCGCTTCCAGTTGAACGAGGGCGAGCAGTTGTACGCCAGGAGAAGGTCGGGGTGGACCGCCCGTACGGCCTGCGCGAACTCCCGGGCAAATCCCAGGTCGGGCGTGCCGGTCTCGCACCAGACCAGGTCCGCGTATTCGGCATAGGCCACGCCTCTGGCGACGGACTGCTCAAGGCCGTTGCGGACTCTGAAGAATCCTTCAGAGGTTCTCTCGCCGGTCAGAAACGGCTTGTCCCGGTCATCAAAATCCGATGTCAGGAGATTGGCTGCCTCGGCATCCGTTCGCGCGAGGATCACGGTCGGAATCCCGAGAACATCGGCAGCGAGCCTGGCCGCGACCAGTTTCTGGACGGCCTCTTCGGTCGGGATCAGAACCTTGCCTCCCATGTGGCCGCATTTCTTCACGGCGGCAAGCTGATCTTCAAAGTGGACGCCGGCCGCACCGTTGACGATCATGTTTCGGGCCAGTTCGTAGGCATTCAGTATGCCGCCGAATCCCGCTTCGGCATCCGCGACGATCGGAAGGAAGTAGTCAATGTGTCGGGGGTCTCCCTCTTCGATACCGCGCTGCCACTGGATCTGGTCCGCACGGGCGAACGTGTTGTTGATCCGCCTGACCACGGTGGGAACGGAGTCGTAGGCATAGAGCGACTGGTCCGGGTACATCGTCTCCGAGCTGTTGTTGTCCGCGGCCACCTGCCATCCGGAGAGATAGATGGCCTCGACACCGGCCTTGGCCTGCTGGAGCGCCTGGCCCGCGGTCAGCGCCCCGAGGCAATTCACGTATCCTTTCCTGGCTGAGCCATTGATCTGTTTCCAGAGTTTTTCGGCTCCCTTGCGGGCATATGTGTATTCGGGCTGGACGGAGCCCCTCAACCGGACCACGTCTTCGGCCGAATAGGTGCGGCGGACATCCTTCCACCGGGGATTGCTGTCCCAGTCGTTTTGCAGGGTTTCAATTTGCTCTTTTCTGGTCATGCGAATTACTCGTCGATGATGTAACGGCCAGCGTTTATAATCCGGTAGCGGGGCATCGATTGCAATGGCTGTAATAATGTCTTTTTCAATTTATAGAATTGAAAATATAAATGATAAATTAATATGGTCCTATATTTTGCAATGATAGACGCTGTCTTGGTTCTGCAGGCTCGGATTCGGACCGTAGCGCCGTGAAAAGCCTGAAAACGTTATTCCGAAGACATCCCGAATCTGCCACGGATCCCGGCTGCCCCGCCATCAGGACATGAGGTTCAGAAACAAGAAAATCGTATCGAGGCCCGAAGTGCGGGATATCGGAGCCGCCTGTCCATCTGGCCTGTTCCCGATCCAGTCCGAGTTGATGAGACGGATTTTCTGGTACCGGGGAATACGGGACATGGAGGAGCTCGACTGCTCGCTTGCCGGAATGCTCTCCCCCCAGGGGTTCAGGAATGGCGAGGCCGCCACGGACCTGCTGTCTCGGGCGATCGTCGAGGGAGAGCGCATCGTGATCGTTGGAGACTACGATGCGGACGGGGCGACCGCAACCACTCTTGGCGTGCGGGCCCTGAGGGCATTCGGTGCGGCCGATGTCCGGTATATCGTTCCCGACCGGTTCAAGCACGGCTACGGGCTGTCGCCGGATATCGCCGCAGAGGCGCTCAAGGAGCGACCCGACCTGGTCATTACCGTCGACAACGGGATCAGCAGTCACGAGGGAGTGAAATGCCTCAAGGAACAGGGTGTCCGGGTGCTGATCACCGATCACCATCTGCCCGGAGACCGGCTGCCCGAGGCGGACGCCATCCTCAATCCGAATCTGCAGGGGTGTGAATTCGGTAGCAAGAACCTGGCCGGTGTCGGGGTCATGTTCTACCTCTTGATCATGGTCCGTTCCGGGCTCGCCTCGAGAGGCTGGTTCGAGGCGCGCGGCATGTCGCCCCCGAACCTGGCCGTCTATCTGGATCTGGTCGCGCTGGGAACGGTTGCGGACATGGTTCCGATGGACCGCAACAACCGGATTCTCGTGTCCCAGGGCATCTCGAGGATTCGTGAAGGCGCGTGCTGCAAGGGGATTCTTGCCTTGCTGGAAGTGTCCCGCAAGAAGCATGAGCGGATCGTGTCGACGGATCTCGGGTTTGCGGTTGCTCCCAGGCTGAATGCTTCCGGTCGGCTGGAGAAGATTTCGACCGGGATCGAATGCCTTCTGGCCGACGATGATGCCGAGGCTCTCGAGTATGCGAGGCGTCTTGAGGACATCAACAGGGCAAGAAAGGATATAGAGAAGGAGATGCGGGAAGAGGCGGCCGCGATTGTCGGCGACCTGTCGCTTTCGGATTTCACGACGGAGTCGGAAGGCGACGACGAGCTCCAGAGCAGGATTTGCCTGTACGATCCGAAATGGCACCAGGGCGTAAACGGTCTGGTTGCCTCGCGAATGAAGGATCTCACGGGACTGCCCGTGATTGTATTCGCCCGGACGGAGGAAGGTTGCCTGACGGGCTCGGCGCGGTCGATCAAGGGATTGCATATCCGGGATCTTCTCGACACGATTTCCTGCCAGAATCCCGGGCTGATCATCCGGTTTGGCGGCCACGCCATGGCGGCCGGCTTGACGATCGAGCCGGCCGGTCTGGAGACATTCAGGACAGCCTACAGGGAGCAGGTCGAAATTTTCCTGAGGGAGCAGGGGGATGTCGACATGATCGAAACCGACGGCATGCTCCATCCCGATGAAATGTCACTGGACAACGCCGAGTCGATCCGGGAGGCGGGAATATGGGGACAGGCCTTTCCCGTCCCGACATTCTTCGGAAATTTCCATGTCCGGGACGCACGCGTTGTCGGCGACATCCACCTGAAGATGAGGCTCGCCGTCAAGGGCGGCGAGAAGGATTTCGATGCGATTGCCTTCAATGCGCTGAATTCGGGTGAGCAGGCACCGAGGCTGAATCGGATTCAGGCGGTGTATCAGCTTGACGTGAACGAGTTCAGGGATCGAAAAGGGGTTCAATTGCTGATCGACTATTTCACGCCGTTGTGAGATGCCGCTGAACCGGTTTTCGCTTGAATGGAGGAGCTCGGCATGACGAAAAATAGTCCGGGAAACGACGGTCGGAGCTATGTGGCGGCCATTGATCTCGGCTCGAACAGCTTTCACATGGTCATTGCCATCGAGGGAGAGGAGGGCGGTGTCCGGATCGTCGACAGGGTTCGCGAAATGGTCAGGCTTGGGGCGGGGCTTCAGGAAGACAGGATGTTGTCCGAAGAATCACAGGATCGCGCACTGCAATGCCTCGGCCGCTTTCGACAGCGCCTGTCCTCGATTCCTTCTCATCGTGTCCGCGTTGTCGGAACGAACACCCTGCGTGTCGCGAAGAACAGCCGTGAATTTCTGAACAGGGCCGAGCGGACCCTCGGACATCCCATCTCCATCATTTCCGGCCACGAAGAAGCTCGCCTGGTCTATCTGGGCGCCGCATTCGGGCTGGCTGTTTCCAACCACCGGCGCCTGGTGATCGATATCGGTGGCGGCAGTACGGAGATCATTGCCGGACAGGGTTTTCGCCCGCTTCAACTGGACAGCCTCTATATCGGATGCGTGAGCATGACGCGAAGATTCTTTGACGACGGCATCATCACGCGGGATCGAATCAGTCTGGCCGGGAAGTTCATACGAAGGGAACTCGAGACCGTCGTCAACAAGTATCGCCGGATCGGCTGGGACGAGGTGGTCGGGACCTCCGGAACGATACGGGCCATCGACAACCTGTCGAGGGATCTCGGAATCAAGAAAGACTGGATTTCACGCCGAGGCATTCAGGCCATTGAAAAATGGCTGCTGGAGAGCGCTTGCAGCGAGGCTCTGGAGCGGGTATCGGAACAGCGCCGGCCGGTGTTCGTGGGCGGATTCGTGATTCTGTCCGTGTTGATGGACGAGTTCGGGATCAAGAGGATCGAGACATCCGACGGCGCGTTGCGCGAAGGGGTCGCCTATGACCTGATCGACCGTCTGCACGACGAGGACGCGCGGTTTGCCGGGGTTCGGGAACTGTCGAACTTTTTCGGTTCCGATTCGCACCAGGCGAGACGGGTCGGAAAGCTTGCCGTGCTGTTGCTGAAACAGGTTCTTGGCAACTGGAACCTGCAGGAATCGATGCACCGCAAGCTGGTTCTCTGGGCGGCCCAGCTGCACGAGATCGGGGTGGGCATTTCATACAGCCATCATCACCAGCATGGCGCCTACATCATCGAGAACAGCGACATAGACGGCTTTTCGCGGCAGGCCCAGCGCATGCTGGCGCTGATCGTGGGAAACAGCCGGCAGAAGCTGCGGTTCAACGAGATCGAGTGGCTGCCGCCTGAGTCGGCCGTGAGCATCAAGAGGCTGACCGTGATTCTCAGGCTTGCGATCACGTTCTATCGCAGCCGTTCCGATGTGGACCTTGACGGAATTGTCCTTGAGGCGGAGGACGACGACCTTCGTGTCGTCATGGATTCCGATTGGGCCGAATCCCACCCGTTGACGATTTTTGATCTTGAAACCGAGAGGAACTATCTCGCCGATGCCGGGTTCAACCTGACCCTGGACTACCGCTGACGGCCTGTTGGGTCCCGCGCGGCGCGCCCCTTCGGAACCTGACTAGCCGTCGTAGGCCCTCCGGATTTCGTCGGCGATGATCTCCATGCCGCTTTTGACCTGGCTCCATTCGGCTGTGTAGGAGATGCGGACGCATTCTCGTGTGTGCTGCCAGGGCTGGTTCAGGCCCGGAAAGAAATGATTGCCCGAGATGACAAAGACTCCCCGTTTCTTGAGCTTCGCGTAGAGTTCCGTGTTGGCGATTGAACAGCCCGGAAACCACAGCCAGAGAAATATTCCGCCTTCCGGCTTGTGAATCCTGATCGGCAGGTCCCCCATCGTCTCGCGAACCAGCGAGACGGTCTCGCCGACCCGGTTCCGGTAGTAGGGGAGAATGACGTCCCGGCACAGGGCCAGGAGTTCCCGGCTCTTCACGAGACGTTTGACAAGCGCCGGGCCAATGCGCCCCGGGGCAAGGCTGAATACAGCGTTTGAGCCCTTGACGATTTCGATGACTTCCCGATTGGCGACAACGATGCCGGTGCGCACGCCGGGCAGGCCCAGCTTTGACAGGCTCAGGCACAAGATGGTGTTTTCGCTCCAGAACGGGGTGGCGTCGGCAAACAGGATGCCGGGAAACGGGAGGCCGTAGGCTCCGTCGATGATGAACGGAATGCCGGCCGCTTCGGCCCGCTCATTGAGGCGGCCGAGTTCCTCGTCAGTGATCACGTTCCCTGTCGGATTGGTCGGGCGCGACACGCACAGGGCACCGTATCGCCGGTCGACATCCAGTCCCTTGAAATTGACGGCGTATTTGTAGAACAGCCTGTCTTCGGGATCGTCCCTGATTTCTGGTCGCTTCGACTCGAACAGGTCCGGGTCGATCGTGTCGTTGTAACCGATGTATTCAGGAGTGATCGGCAGCAGGATTTTCCTGACACTGCCATCGTGAAACGCTCCGGAGAAGAGGCGAAACAGCGTGGAGAAGCTCGATTGGCTGCCATTGCAGACGGCGATGTTGTGCCGCGTGATCGGCCATCCGTATTCATGCTGAAGCATTTCGGCAAGCTGGTCGATAAAGCCCTGCTGTCCCTGTGGGCCGCCATAGTTGCCGATGACTTTCTCGAACTCGTCTCCCTGGTCAAGCAGGGCCTGCATTTCCCTGCGGAAGTGCCGTTGCATTTGCGGGATGAACGCCGGGTTGCCGCCTCCAAGCATCATGGTCTCGGATCTCGATTCCAGGGCTTCCCCGAGATCTTCCATGAGTTGGAGGACCCCGTTGTCCGGGGAGAACGTTTTTGAAAATTCGGAAAATTGCATGGGAGATTGGCTGCGGGACATATGGGTCGAATGCCCGATCCTGCCGAAAGGATTCTTCGGCGCTCTGCTCGTCGGGCTCAGAGGATATTCAGGCGGTCAGGATTCACGTCTCGAGCGGTCATGCGGGTATCCGCCGGCAAGCCTCTGGATATGAATGCTGTCAAGCAGGATATGTGCCGCTTCGATCAGGTATTCCGCCGATTCGTCCGATTCCGCCGTGTCGGGCTGATTCGTGGACAGATTGATGAGCCTGTCCGAGTCCGACTGCAGGAATTCCAGCGCTTCCTTCCGGCTATTCTCGAACGTTTCGAGTTGCTCGTTGTGCTGCCGATTTTCCTCCTTGCGGACGGATTCGGAAAGACTGATCCGCTCTTGCACCAGGTTTTCCCGGTACAGTTCGTTGATCTTGGCGGTGTAGGTGAAGTAGGGACTGGCTGCCACCCGGTTCTCGTGGTTGTCGATCACCTGATCGATGACCGGCTGAGGAACCTCGGACTGGTAGGGATAGTATCTGGCCTCATTGATCCGCCTCCATGGAATGGCGTTTTCATAGCCCCTCTCTCCGTTGTCGTCATCGGATCCTTCGACGTTCCGGTTCGTCGTCCACATGATGTCCGGGATAACCCCCCGGTACTGCGTGCTGTCACCGTTGATGCGGAAAAACTGCCCGGTGGTGATTTTCACCTGCCCGAGCGCATCGTCCGACTTGACCAGATTGTTCAGGTTGACGATGTTCTGCACGGTTCCCTTTCCGTAGGTCGGCTCGCCGACCACCAGTCCCCGGTTGTAGTCCTGAATGGCGCCCGAGAAAATTTCCGATGCGCTCGCGCTGTACCGGTCAACCAGAACCATCAGGGGTCCGTCATAGGCGATGTCGGAATTCTTGTCATAGTCGATTTCCGTATGACCGGAGGCGTTCTGGATCTGGACGACGGGTCCATCCGGAATGAAAAGGCCGGTCAGGTTGATCGCTTCGGTCAATGCGCCGCCTCCATTGCCCCGCAGGTCGATGATGAGCCCGTCGATATCCTGTCCCTTCAGATCTTCCACCAGTTCCCGGACGTCCTGCGTGGTACTGCTTCCGGACGAGTCGCTGCGGGCCTGAGCCGACATCCCGGTATAGAAGGTCGGGAGGCTGACGAGGCCGATTTTCGACGGCCCGCGCTCGGTGTTGATTTCCAGAATGTTGCTGCGCGCGGCCTGCTCCTCCAGCCTGATGTTGTCCCGGGTGAGCGCGGTGATCCGGGACTTGCCGGTCAGGCCGGTTTCAGCCGGAAGGATTTCAAGCCGGACGACCGTGTGCTTGGGTCCGCGAATCAGCTTCACGACATCGTCGAGTTTCCAGCCGACGACGTCCACGATGTCACCGTCCTCCTGTCCGACGCCAATGATCCGGTCATCGGGCTTGAGTTCGCCCGACCGCTCGACAGGACCGCCGGGAATGACCCGCTTTACCACGACATAACCGTCTTCCAGTTGAAGCACGGCGCCGATACCCTGGAGGGAGAGGCTCATCTGTATCCTGAAATTCTCGGCGCGAATCGGAGAGTAGTAATTCGTGTTGGGATCGACCGCGCCGGCATAGGTGTTGACGAAAATCTCGAAGACATCGTTGGCGTCCACCTGCGCCGACTGGTTGGCGATGTTGGTATAGCGCTTTGCAAGCAGTTCCCTGATTTCGGCCTCCTCCTTGTCGGAAAGCCTGAGGTTGATGATGTCGTTCTTGATCCGTTTTCTCCAGTAGTCGTCGATTGCATCGGTCGACTCGACCCACTTGGAATTCTGCCGATCAATCTCGAGATCCTCGTCGACCGTGAAATCGAAGGGCTGATCGAGGCGTGCCAGGGCGAATTCGACGCGTTCGTGAACACGCTGCTGATAGAGGTTGAAGATATCGAAGGCCGCGTCAAGCTTGCCGATCTTGATGTCATCGTCAAGCCGGCGGTGCAGGCCCTGCTCCTGAAAATGGCGGATGTCTCCGGCCAGGAAGAAAAGTTTTGACGGGTCCAGGAGGTCGATGTACCGGTCGAAGATTCTTTCGGACATGCCATCGTCAAGCTCGATGTCCAGATAGTGGGCCTTTTCGATGACATAATTCACCAGCTTGATGATCCGTGTCTGGGACTGGTCGGGCTCGACAATGTCCGGCTGTGCAAGCGAACCCGGCACGTGGGCTGCGCCGAGCCAACCCGAGCAGAGAATGCACAATGCCGACAGAGCGGCACTCAGGACCGGGCGAGACGGAAAGAAGCGGACGGGACGCGTAGGAAGCATTGTCGGATTCTGTTCAGAACAATAGGTTACCGGCAGGTCATCATGCCGAACATATCCAAAATTATACATGATTGCAGTGGTTCGACATGAACCTTGTCGTTGCGGGATGTCGATGGTGCATTCACGACCTGTTCAGACAGGCTGGAGCGGATCTTGCATAGGCCGCAGGCGGTGCAAAACTCCCGATGGATCGCATCATCCCCTTCGCATCCCGCCATCAGGCGGCTTCATTTCGGCCGGACTTCTGCGCACGTGCCTGCGACCCGGCTCGCCCATCTTCGCCTCCCGGATGCCGTCGCCACAAGATGGTGGTCGGCAGAGCCGAGACATCTAGATCCGGACGAACCGACGCTGCTCGCATGCGTGTTCCGCTTCCTGCAGGCCATAAAGCTCCACGAATGTGGAGATTTCGACCAGAGACAGCAGAAGCAGTTGGAGGCGTTGATCGGGGGCGGACATGTCCTCTCCCCATTGCTTGTCCAGATAGTCCAGCACCACGTTGATCCGCCCCATCATGGTGTCGTAGAACGATCGTATTTCGTCTGGCGAGCTCGCGAGCTTGCGGTCGACCCGCTCGCGCTCGGATTCCAGCGACCAGCCGACATACGGCTCCAGGCTCGCAAATTCCGTCGGCAACCTTGACCCACTCATTACGGGCCGCCGATGAAGTCTTCCACCACCTTCTGGCGATGGCGCAGGATGATCTCGGAATCCTGAAGGATCATGTGGGACTTCGCGCGCGAGGCCAGTCCCGCGTAAACGCTTTCCGCGGCAAACACGTCCTCCTGAAGGATGTCGAGCGAAACGCGTCTGAATGACTGCTGCCGCAGATGATCCCTGACGGATGCCGGCTCCTTGAAATGAAACCGCACTTCCCAGAGCGTCCGGCCGACCTCGATCGGCCAGACGGTGTAGGTGACGCAGACCGAGGTTCGGGCCAGCTTGACGATTTCGATGGTCAGGTTCGGAAACAACGTGTATTGGTCCATATCGCCGGTCATTCCGGGAATTCGGAATTCGGGCGTCTCGTAGAGGTCGGAGGCCAGGGCGATGCGCAGGGGGGTGACCGTCCGGTACGACGGAAAATCCACGGCACTGAAGCTGTGGCAGGCGTAGAGGCGCAGGTCCCGCCAGCGGTGGTGTCCTCGTGCATTCGTTACGAAATCATTACCCATGATGTGGCGATGCAGAATGGGTAGATGGTAGAACTCGTTCTGTCCGTCGAAGAGCAGTTTCCAGTTCGTGTTGACCTCGACCCGGTAGGTGAAGTTCCGCTTCATTTCATGAAAGGGACAGCCGTCGAGCGGTTCCATGACTTCGCCAAGGTAGTCTGCAAGGGTCTGCGGCGGGTCTGCGGCCAGATTGACAAATATGAAACCCTGCCGGACATCGGTGTGCACCGGGGAGAGTCCGTGGCAGGTCTTGTCGAGATCGAAGAAGTTCTCTTCGTCCGGGATGTTGACGAGGTCTCCTGCGCCGTCGTAGAGCCAGTGGTGGTAAGGGCAGAGGATTTTCGTGCCTCGCCGCGCCCGGCCATCATCCCGCACCATGCGGGTGCCTCGGTGCGAGCAGACATTGTGGAAGCCGCGAATCTTTCGGTCCGGACCCCGGACGATCAGCACGGATGCTCGGCCGGCCGGGATGTCCCGGGCGAAGTAACCGCCTGTCTCCGGGAGATCTTCGACGCGCCCGACGTTGAGCCACGTTCGGCCGAAGATTCTCTCTCTTTCTCTCTCGAAGTGCTCCTTTGAGATATAGGGTTCTGTGGACAGCGGCCTGGTTCCCAGATCCAGGTATTTTCCGGCCCACTGCCTGTTGCGTATCCGCTCTCCCATAGCCTAGCGGTCCATCATCTCCGGCCGCGTCTTCAGTCCCGTGAAGCCCTGCGTTGCCGGGAAAGCCGGAACCGGATTCCGGATGGCGAATCGGCCTTGCTTGCCGCTGAAAAACCACCGAATTTTCTGAAAAATGCCCATCGTTCGCATCATAAACACAATTCTCGACGGACTGTCAACGCATGGAGATTAATGGTTTTCGGAACACGAGCAAGAGGGTATAATTCGCCGATGGAACCGATTGATCTGGCACTCACCTTCGACGACATCCTTCTGATTCCCGCGAAGTCGTCAATTCTCCCGGGTGACGTGAACCTGGAGACCCGTTTCACGCGCAAGCTGAGGCTGAACATTCCTCTGATCTCGGCCGCCATGGACACGGTGACGGACGCCGGCATGGCGATCTCCATTGCCCAGGAGGGGGGTGTCGGTGTGATTCACCGAAACCTGGCTCCGGCCGAACAGGCGAATCAGGTCGTCAAGGTCAAGAAATTCGAAAGCGGGATGATCACCGACCCCCTGACCGTGGGAGCTTTTGCTCGGGTCGAGGATGTCACCGCCCTCATGCAGGAGCATGACATATCGGGGGTGCCGGTTGTCGAGGGACCCCTCGTCATCGGCATCATCACGAGCCGTGACTTGCGGTTCGAGGAAAATCCCCGAACGCCGATATCCGAACTGATGACACCCAGAGAGCGGCTGGTGACTGTGCGGGAAGGTGCGTCCATGGACGAAATCAAGGGACTGCTTCACCGCCACCGGATCGAGAAGGTTCTGGTGGTCGGGGAGGATTTCGAGCTGAAGGGGCTGATCACGGTCAAGGATATCCAGAAATCGAGCGATTTTCCGAATGCCTGCCGGGATGACGGCGGCCGGTTGCTGGTTGCGGCCGCGGTCGGTGTCGGGCCAGATACCGACGAGCGCGTCGAATTGCTGGTCGGGGCCGGCGTGGACGCTCTGGTCGTGGATACGGCGCACGGCCATTCGCTGAGCGTGATGGAGCGGATAGCGGCCATCAAGAAGGAATACGACGTCCAGGTGGTCGGAGGAAACATCGCGACCTCCCAGGCGGCACGGGATCTGGTCGATGCCGGCGCCGATGCCGTGAAAGTCGGAATCGGTCCGGGCTCGATCTGCACGACCCGAATTGTCGCGGGTGTGGGCGTGCCCCAGGTCTACGCGATCAGCCAGGTGACTTCGGTGCTGAAGGGCACCGATACCCCGGTGATCGCGGACGGGGGCATCCGCTATTCCGGTGACATCGCCAAGTGCATTGCCTGCGGAGTCGACTCGATCATGGTCGGCAGCATGCTGGCCGGAACCGACGAGTCGCCCGGAGACATCGAGATGTATCAGGAGCGTCCCTACAAGTCCTACCGGGGGATGGGCTCGATCGGGGCGATGCAGAAAGGCTCGCGGGACCGGTATTTCCAGCAGAGGGTCGACAGTGCGGACAAGCTTGTGCCAGAAGGCATAGAGGGCCGGGTGCCGTACAAGGGGCCGGCGATCAACATCATTCACCAGTTGATGGGCGGCGTGCGCGCGAGCATGGGTTATACCGGCAGTCCCGACATCCCGCACATGCAAAAACATGCCAGGGTCGTGCGCATCACCAGCGCGGGAATGGTCGAAAGCCATGTCCACGACGTGTCGATCGTCAAGGAGGCGCCCAATTACTGGACAAGATAGCCGCCGTGAAGAGCGATCCCCGGCGAGAACGTCGGGCGGTTTTTCGGGGTGGGCCATGCCGGATCTGGATTGTCGCACGGTGCGCACGGAAATGAGCCCGGCCTGAGGGGGTTTTCTTGCAATCGCCTTTATTGGACAGAAACCGTTCCATGTCACATCAGGACCATCCCGATCAGTACGGAATCCTGGTCATCGACTTCGGTGCCCAGTACACGCAGCTCATTGCCAGAACGGTCCGCGAGCTCGGGGTCTATTGCGAGATTCTTCCGTACGACGTCGATCCGGCCCGGATACCCTGGTCGGGTATCAAGGGAATTATCCTTTCAGGCAGCCATGCGTCGGCCTACGAGCACCACGACATCCGGGCTCCCGAACCGGTGTTCTCGAGTGGCTTGCCGGTACTCGGCATCTGCTACGGGATGCAGACGATGGTCTCGCAGCTGGGCGGAGAGGTGGAGGATGCGCCGGACAGGGAATACGGATTCGCGGAAGTCGAAATCCTGGCCGGCAGTCCGCTGACCGGGGACGGCGATTTAAGCCTCGAGGTCTGGATGAGCCACGGAGACCGGGTCAAGTCGCTGCCGTCCGGGTTCAGGGCGGTCGGCAGGACCCCGAGTTGTCCTTACGCCATCGTTGCCGACGAGACGCGCCATTTCTACGGAGTCCAGTTTCATCCGGAGGTCAGCCATACGGTGCAGGGCCGGGATATCCTGTCCCGCTTCATCCACGAGATTTGCGGATGCGGGAGCGACTGGACGCCGGCCAATATCATTCACAGCCAGATCGATCTGATTCGTGAACAGGTCGCAAGGGAGCACGTCGTGCTCGGGCTGTCCGGAGGGGTCGATTCGTCGGTCGTGGCCGCGCTGCTTCACGAGGCGATCGGAGATCAGCTGACCTGCATCTTTGTCGATACGGGCTTGCTGAGGCTGAACGAGGGAGATCAGGTGATGCAGGTGTTCGCCGAGCACATGGGGATCAACGTGCTCCGCGTGAATGCGGAGGAGGAGTTCTTCTCAAGGCTCGAGGGTGTGGCGGAACCGGAAGCGAAGCGGAAGATCATCGGGAACCTGTTCATCGAGATTTTCGAGCGCGAGGCGGGCAGGATTCGCGACGCGAAATGGCTGGCGCAAGGAACGATCTATCCCGACGTCATCGAATCCGCGGCGGGAAAGTACGGGAAATCGAAGGTGATCAAGTCGCATCACAACGTCGGCGGATTGCCGGAGAGAATGAAGCTCAAGCTCCTCGAACCCCTGCGCGAACTGTTCAAGGACGAGGTGCGCCGGATCGGCCGGGAACTGGGTCTGCCGGATGTCCTCATCAATCGGCATCCGTTTCCCGGCCCTGGGCTGGGCGTCCGGGTCCTGGGCGAAGTCAGGAGGGAATTTGCCGACATCCTCAGGCAGGCTGATGCCATCTACATCGAGGAGTTGATCGCCCACGATCTCTACGACGAGACCAGCCAGGCGTTTGCGGTATTCCTGCCGGTCAGGTCGGTGGGAGTGGTCGGGGACAATCGGGCCTACGAATACGTGATTGCGCTTCGGGCAGTGGAAACGGTGGATTTCATGACGGCAAACTGGAAGCGCCTGCCATACGATTTGCTGGACAGGGTTTCCAACCGGATCATCAACGAGGTCCGGGGAATCAGCCGGGTGACCTATGACATTTCGGGAAAGCCGCCTGCAACGGTCGAGTGGGAATGATTCCACGCTGGCACCTGCTGGCACTGGTAGGCACCGCCAAGCAAACTTTTTCAATGGTATAAATCGTGGTATTGTCGCCCTCAAGATCAGGAAGTCGACAAAATACATCCCATATTGTTCAGTGTTGCACTTCAAAGTGGCACGGGGGACTCAGGAAACAGATCGTTGATGTCTTGGACTTCCCAACACATTAGATGGCTCGTCGACACCGGCGAACGACTGACGACCGCTGACGGCAAGGAGATCGAAGTCTGGGAGTTCCATCAAGAGAATGACGAAGCTGAGAAACTCCGTCTATGAAAATGGCACGTCAAGACAGCTCCTATTTGGTGATGTGATTGCGGTCGTTCTGAGAAAAAAACTTGAAAATGCTGCTCGGAAGGCTTTGCCGTCATATTCCGGGCTGCCCCGCGACAAATGGCTAAATGCGCTGCAAAAGGAGTCCATCATCTGACAAGGAAATTGAGCAGCTGACATACTTGCACATCAAAAATCTCGGTTCTGATGCCCCAGCGTCCCAGAGCGCCTTCCGGCGTTGCTTATGAATTATGGCGGCATCAGTGCTGTCGCTCCAGAGTTCTACCAGGATGTCGTGTCTACCTGCGCTCAGGCCTGTCGCGAACCTGCCGCCAACATCCGAGAGATGAAAGACCTTGTGAAACGCTACGAAGAGCACTGGGCAGATTGCGCCTGGCAGCCGGAGTATACCTGTCTGGTTGAGTTAAAGCGCGGGGATTGATCAATGGAAACGGCAGATATGCCATTCGTGCAGAAAAAATTGGGTCGCAAGTATATCAAGAGCTTCGCCAGCGGCATCGCTCATATGTTTGCCTGCTCGGCTCAGCATTATGCCTGGCTGGCGTACCAGCACCGGTTGCCGACGGCGACAATTGACCTCCTGGAACTGCGAATCGAACCCGCTGATTTCGACATTGAGAGGAACCGGATTCTTGCCGGGATGTGTCAGAAATCACTCCTCCGAAATGTCGGGCAGCTGGCACCACCCGGCGCTGTTGTTTCGGCGGTTCTCTCTGCCCACTTCGGGATTGATGACTATTCGAAGGACTGGTGTTCTGCTTCGATTGGCAGAGCCGTTTTCACCGTGATCCTGACCGATGACAGAGGTAAGGAGTGGCGCGTTGACCATGATGAGGAGAGGATGCTAATCCAATCATAGCGGAAAACGGTTGGTACCTTACAACGCAACTCATATCAACAAAAACCATGAAATAGAAGGCGACCATTCCAAAGAAACCAGGATCACATCATGTTTTACCCAACGCCGACGGCGGATGGGACGTCAAAAAAGACGGAGCGACCCGTAGCAGCGGCCACTTCGACAAGAAACAGGATGCCGTCGATGCCGGGCGCAAGATCAGCCAGAACCAAGGCACCGAGTTCTACATCCGCGGCAAGGACGGGAAGATACAGAGCAAGGACAGCCACGGGAATGATCCGTATCCGCCGAAGGGATGATTTTTGGGGCGATTCAGGATGCGCGCTCATTTTCAACGGCCCAGTTGCCAGATTCGGGTATCACTCCATAGAAAACAGAGGCTATCCGGAAAGAAGGTGTTGTGTGGGCATTGCAAAAGGTAACATATATGATACTACATGGTTCATGTGATAGAGGTTAGAGAATACCTCGATACTGAGGGAAACAGTCCTTATGGCAAATGGTTCGATCGTCTGAATGTGGCTGCTGCGGCCAAGGTGGCGACGGCAGTCCATCGGATGGGGCAAGGTAACTTCTCTAACGTGAAAGGTGTTGGTGCCGGCATCTTCGAATTCCGGATTGATATCGGCCCAGATTATCGGATCTATTTTGGCAAGGATGGTGACCAATTGGTGATATTGCTGGCAGGCGGTACCAAGAAGCGCCAGGACGCAGATATTGTTGTTGCGAAAGCCAACTGGCGCGACTATTAAGCGTCCGAAGCGGAAAGAGGTGACATGATGGCTTTGACGAGAGACTTTAAAGATACTATACAAGCACGCGCCCAACGGGACTCGGCGTTTCGCAAGGCCCTGCTGCAAGAAGGGGTCGAGTGCCTTCTTGCCGATGATGTCGATACCGGCAAGGCAGTGCTGCGCGACTATATCAATGCGACGATCGGGTTCGAGGCACTCTCCCAGGTCTTGGACAAATCGAGCAAGAGTCTCATGCGTATGCTCGGGCCAAAAGGGAATCCCCAGGCGAGCAATCTGTTCGCGGTGATTCATTACCTGCAGGAGCAGGAGGGGATTCATCTGGAAGTCAAAGCCCGGAAGGTAGCCTAGGGTGCTGAGTGGAGGCGTTCTGATGATGGTCACGGCGCGGACCAGCATTATTGTCGGCATGATGGCATCATCAGATGCTCACCCGCCCGCAATATCATATCCTTATAATCTCCATTGGATTCCGGCAAATATCTGGAAAGCCGTTTTGTATCCGAAACGTACGGTGGTCGAACATGCTGGCGCAGAGTCACCCAGATTCGACAATCACGTGTGAATGAAAAAGCGAGAGCAGGACACCCGGTTCATGGCGGCGGCCCTGAAGCTGGCGGAAAAAGCCTGGGAACTCGACGAGGTTCCTGTGGGTGCCGTGGTGGTCAGGGAGGACCGGATCATCGGAGAAGGGTTCAACTGCCCCATACGGACCTGGGACGCGACCGCGCATGCCGAAATCATGGCCATTCGCTCCGCCGGAGCATTCCTTGGCAACTACCGCTTGAGCGGCACCACGCTGTACGTCACGCTGGAGCCTTGCGCGATGTGTGCCGGGGCGATACTGCATGCGCGGATCGGGCGGGTCGTTTTCGGGGCCCGTGACGAGCGGTTCGGGGCCGCCGGAAGCCAGCTGAACCTGCTCGATTCGCCGTTCATGAATCATCGGTGCCGGATCGAATCCGGAATCCTGGCGGATCGTTGCCAAGCCATGCTGAGCGCTTTTTTCGGGGAGCGAAGAGACTGATCAGGACTGTTTTCCGTAGAACTCCAGAATCCGCATGAAACGCGACGCCATATCCGCAGCACTCTGGGGCGGGCGGTAGATGGATGCCAGGGTGTTGCCGGGAGTGATCAGGAACACGGACCCGCTGTGCGCAACCAGATAATCCATGTCGCCGGGCTCGTGTTCGTCGATGGAGTAGGGCACCCCGATCTGCCCGGTCAGTGAATCGACCTGGTCCTTGTTGCCGGTGGCCGCCATGAAGTGGTCGCCGTAGTGCCGGATATACCGGTTCAGATGTTCCGGCGTATCCCGTTTTCCGTCGACCGAGACGAACAGGAAATTGACCGAATCCATGTCGACTCCGCCATCCGCCTTGAGGCTGTCCCGGACCTGCCGGAGCGTGTTCATGGTGATGGGACAGATATCCGGGCAATGGGTGTACCCGAAAAACACGAAGTTCCATCTTGAATCCAGATTTTCGATTCCGAAGGGTTGTCCGTCGATACCGACCATTTCGAATCCGGTCAGGGCCTTCTGCTTTGGCCAGTAGAAGTCCTCGATGTCCGGCGGCCGCTCGGCCGAGCGAACCGGGAGGTTGAATCCGAACAGCTGGAGATAGATTCCGGCCAGCAGTGCAACGCACCCCAGCAGAATCAGCCTGAAATTGAAAAACATGCCTGTAATGTCGTGTTAACGGATATTTGAAAGTCTGGCGGGACATGCCCTCGACGGTATCCTGACTCGCAATGCCGGAGACGGCATCGCAGGACGTGACCTCGTACATGGGCTAAAATCCCCGCAGGAATTCGCAAGGCAATTATATCGAATGTACAAGACAAGTCACGCTATATGCCCCAACCGGTTTCGGGTGCTGCATGCGCCGGGACGCTCCATGTGGAGACTTGAGAAGATGATGGCGGAAAGGCTTGCAAGGACGGTTCTTCACAATCGGCTGGCATCGTCATCGATGGCCGTTGGCAGATCGATCACCGTTACCGGGAGTATCCATGGCCTCCAGGACCGCTGACTATCCCCTGATCGTGATTGGGGCCGGAGCGGCCGGAAACGGCGCCTCCGAACGGGCCAGCGAGGCCGGCATCCCGCACATCGTTCTCGAGGCCTCGCATCGCGCGGGCGGAAGGGGACTGACCGAAATTCTCGATGGAATTCCGGTCGATCTGGGGTGCCACTGGATGCACTGTGCAAGCCGGAATCCCTATGTCCGGATTGCCGACGCCTTCGGGTTCGATTACCTGGAGACGGAGCGCTACGACTACGAGATGTTCTTTGACGGGGCATGGCTGCCCGCTTCGGACTGGGAGGACTTCAAGCGATTCCGGGAGGATTCCTACCGACGGGTCGATGCCCGGTACAGGCGCGATCCTTCGGATTCGATCTTCTCGGCCATTGACAACGACAACAGATGGTCCGCCCACATGCATTACTGGTGGAGTTTGCTTCATTCCAACGACGTGGACGAGGTGTCGGTCCAGGATGCGGTCGAATTTGACGAGACCGACGAAGACTGGCCGGTCAGACAGGGCTATGGAGCCCTGATTGCAAGGCAGGCTGAATCCCGTCCGGTTCGGTTCAACTCGGAAGTCACCGCCATCGACTGGGGGGTGTCACCGATCCGTCTTGAGACCGGGGCCGGTGTCGTGCGCGCCGACAGGGTGATCCTGACCGTGTCGACCGGCGTGCTCTCGTCCGGCCGGCTTGCGTTCCGTCCGGCCTTGCCCGAGTGGAAGCTTGCGGCCATCGACGCATTGCCTCTGGGGAATTCCAACTATCAGTTCTTCAGTTTCGAGCCCGGAACGTTCGGCTCGGACCCGCCCGGCAACATCCACTACCAGGAAGGGGACGTATCGATGGCGATCCGGATGCGTCCGTTCGGGACCGATTGCGTGTTCACGAGCACGGGAGGACGGTTTGCCTGGTGGCTGGAGAAGCAGGGTATGCTCGCGTCACGAGCTCACCTCGAGGATGCGCTGGTCAGGATTTACGGCGCTTCGATCAGAAAGGAGTTGCGCGTATTCAAGGTTAGCGCATGGGGGCACGATCCCTTTGTCCAGGGCGCCTACTCCTCGCAAAAACCCGGTTGCCGGGACATGCGCCCGAGACTGGCCGAGCCGTTGAGCGACGCTCTCTATTTCGCCGGAGAGGCGACTTCTTCCGAGTACATGAACACCGCCCACGGAGCGTACTTGAGCGGAAGGCGCGCGGTGGAGCGCCTGCTCGAATCCGCCTGACCCGTTCAGACGGCTGCCTTCGGCGGGGCTACCCGCTCAATTCGGAAAGCGCGAGTTCGATGCCCCGGCGGAGCATGTCGGCCATCTCGTCGATCTGGTTTCGGGTGATGATCAGTGGCGGCGACATGACGCACATGTTGTAGATGGGTCGAACCAGCAACCCCAGTGACTGGCAGTGCCGGTCGATGCGCTCTGCGAGTTCGTAGCTGTCGGCGACGAGTTTGCCGTCCACTTCATGATCCATGCACTCGATGCAGGCCATCAGGCCGATTCCGCGGACCTCCCTCACCACCGGAAGGTCGCTCAGTTCCTTGAGTCGCTCCTGGAAATACGGCTCGATTTCTCTCGCATGCTCGAGGATGCCCTCTCTTTCCATGATCTCGATATTCTTGAGCGCAGCAGCGCAGGCGACCGGATGACCGGAATAGGTGAATCCGTTTGAAAACACCGAGTCCGGATTTTTTTCCGCGAGGGAGGAGAGCAGACGGTCCGAGACCAGGAAAGCGCCGAGCGGCACATATCCCGACGTGATGCCCTTGGCGCAGGTGATGATGTCCGGAACGATGTTGAAGACCTTCTCGGATGCGAAATAGTGCCCCAGCCGCCCGAACCCGGTGACCACCTCGTCCGAAATGTATACGACATCATGTCTCCTGCAGACATCCAGGCAGGCTGCGTGATAGCCTTCCGGAGCCAGGAGGACGCCGCCTGAGGCGAGCACGGGCTCGGCGATGAATGCCGCGGTTCTCTCTGCGCCGATTTCGAGGATCTTCTGCTCCAGCTCGTCGGTGAGCCGGCGGCAGTACTCCGCGTCGCTCATCCCCTCGGGCTTGTTCAGCAGGTTGGGATCGGAGATATGATGGAAGGTGTCGTCCTTGAAATCCAGGTTTATCTTGTCACCGGCCTTTCCGGATGCGGAAGCCGCCAGGAAAGTGCTGCCGTGGTAGGCATTTTTCCTGGAGATGATATGTTTCTTTTCGGTCTTGCCGAGCGCGTTGTTCCGAAACATCACGAACCGGAGTGCCGAATCGACCGCGGTCGACCCGCAGGTGGCGAAGAACACGTGATTGAGATCGCCCGGGGACAGCTCGCCGAGCTTGCGGGCCAGGATGGAGGCCGGACTGTTGGTCAGGCTCCACGGGCTGGAGTAGGTGAGTTCCATTACCTGCTCGGCAATGGCGTCAGCCATTTCCTGACGATGATGGCCGATATTGACACACCACATGCCTGCCGGAGCATCCAGCAGGCGGTTGCCGTCCGAGTCTTCGATATAGACGCCCTCGCCCCGCGTGATCACGGTTCGGGCATTTCGATCAAGCCGGTCCAGTTCCTCCCAGGGGTGGATGAACTGATTGTCCTGTTTCTGCAGATCGGTGGTTTCCAGTTCGGTCATGGCGCAACTCCGAGGTTGATGTCGGGGAGGCATTATAGCACCGGGACGAATGTCGGCATCGTCCCGGACTCAAGACGGCGGAATAGTCGGACAAGCCGGAACCAGAGCCCGCACCAGAGCGGCCCGATGCTCGGGAATCGCGGCCAAATCCCGCAGAATCCTGCAATCCGACACCCCTACTGGGCTTTCGACCCTAAATCGTTTCTGATCAATCGCTTGCGGTGAACGCATGTCAACTCGCCGGAGCGAAAGACCCTCCAGCCTTGATCTTGGAGCTTCTGGAGTTGCGCCAGCGACACAGAAAGTTTCTCATTCGGTACGACCATGTCGAATTATCGGCGTGATTTCACAAGTCTGATGCTACATTAATGTAAGTATATTGTGTTGTGCCTATACACGTAATTGGTGTCCAAACACGCGTCTTTGTTGACAGTGATACTCGCGAATGCACGGATTTCGACCGCGGACAGAATGCAGGGAGATAAAGGATAGCGCAGAAATCCCCGTCTGAGGTCGGGGAAGATATCAACGGATGCTCAGAAATAAAATGGGGGCTCGCCTTTCGGGCGGGTCTTGAATCGCTTGTGCGACCAGAAGTACTGCTCCGGCGCATCGCCCACCAGTTTTTCGATCACCCGGTTCATCGCGGTCGCATCCTCGATTGCATCCCCTTTCGGGAAATCGCTCATGGGCATGTCGAAGCGTACCTCGATCCTGCGTCCCGAATCCGCCATCCTGACCATGCAGGGGATGACCACGGCATGGGCCATTTCCGCAATCCGGCCAAGAGATCCGAAAGTCGCGGTGGGGATGCCGAAAAAGGGCGCGAATACGCCCCATGCGCCCGAGTCCTGATCCGGAAGGTAGTACAGGGGAATGCCGTTGCGAACGTCCCGGATCATGTCCCGTTGTGTGCCGGTGTGGTTGTGCAGCTTCCCCTTGAACCGGCTTCGGCGCTCCCGGATCAGGGCATCGAGCCGGGGATTTCTGTGGGGCTTGTACACCGTGGCCATCCGGTAGCGGGTGAACAGGGCGATGCCGAGGATTTCAAGATTGGTGAAATGCGGAACAAGCAGAATGATGTTTCTGCCCTGCTCGAGATGGCTGTCTAGGCGATCGAGGTTCTGGAACTCGACGAGTCTGTCGAGACGGCGGGCAGGGGACCACCAGGCGATCGACAGGGTCATCACGCCGGTCAGCATATGCTGGAAATGGGCTCGCGACACCCGGTTCACTTCGGAATCGGACCACTCGGGGAAACAGGCCGAGATATTTCGCCGCGTGATTTTCCTGCGGGAAGGATAGCACCAGTAGACCAGAGTGCCGAACACCTTTCCCAGAACATGGCAGGCGGGCAGGGGCAGGACACTGAACGCCCTCGAGGCCATCGATATGAAGAACGCCTCCATCACGGACGGCGGACCACTGCGCCGAACCCGGCCATTCCGGCTCTTTCGGTCTGGTTCATGATTTTTCTGTTGCCAAGATTTTGGTTGATTGTACCGGGTTCGCAAGACCATTTCGGCTTCCTCGGTCTCGATGAACCCGGCGTGGACGCAATGCCGCGATGCTCGTGAACGGGCTGATTTTCCAATACCCGGAACTAATGGTACTATTGTCAGTCGCCGGGCTTGTCCTCGTGGTAAACTGAAAAAATGTTACTTACAGTTTACAATAGGATACGGTGTCAACTTGTCTTAAATCATTAAATCGGCATTTTGCAGTGCACCGTTGCAGCCGCGTCTGCATTTGCCGGAGTCCGGCTGACAGGGGACTGATTGCTGACAAGTTCGACAGATTCATAACCCATCGACACAATTGCCGTACAGGGTAAGCAGGAAAGTGCCGGAACATCTGCCGCTGACATTCGAGATAATCGGCGTACTGTCGATCCTGGTTTTCACTATCTGCCTGTTTGCATTCGAAGTCGTGCGCGTCGACGTTGCGGCGGTATCGATCATGGTCCTGATCGGGCTGACCTCTCTCATCCCCGGGTATGACGGACTGGTCGAGGCGGAACAGCTTTTCAGCGGATATTCGAGTAACGCGGTGATATCGATCATCGCCGTCATGATCATCGGGGCAGGGCTGGACCGTACCGGGATCATGGGCAAGCTGGCGAACGCCATTCTCAGGCTGGGAGGAGCCACCGAGGGGCGGGTCATCACGATCGTGTCGGGATCCGTCGGATTGGTGTCCAGCTTCCTGCAGAATATCGGGGCGGCCGCGCTGTTTCTCCCGGTGGTGCACCGGATCGCCCGACGGGGCAATCTTCCGATCTCGAGACTGCTGATGCCCATGGGGTTCTGCGCCATTCTGGGCGGCACCATCACCATGGTCGGTTCCAGTCCGCTCATCCTTCTCAACGACCTGATCATGAATGCCAACGAGGCGGCGCCGGGACGGGAAGAGATCGAGCAACTGGGACTGTTTGCGGTCACGCCTATCGGCGTCGCGCTGCTGTTCATGGGCGTTTTCTATTTTCTGGTCCTGGGCCGGTTCGTGCTTCCGGTGGTCAAGGACAAGCCGGGCGAATCGGGAAACATGCTCCGCTACTTTCGGGAAAGCTATGGCATCGAGGGCGAGGTGTATGAATGCGTGGTGACGAGCGACAGTCCGCTTGTCTCCCGCACAATGCGGGAAATCGACGCGGCCGGCAGGGCCGGATGGATCGTCGCGATTCGCTCGGGAAACGAGATGACCGTGGCGCCCCGAGGCGATACCGAGTTCTGGGTCGGGAGCGAAATGGCGATCATGGGACAGCGGGATGCGGTCTATGAGTTTGCGGCCGAATACGCGCTCAGGGTCAAGAATGAAATGGAAGTGTTCGCGGAGGTGCTGAGTCCGGGTAATGCGGGAATCGCGGAAGCGGTTATCCCTCCGCAGTCGTCCCTGATCGGAAAATCGATCAAGGATATCGGTCTTCGGAACCTGTACGGGGCAACCGTGCTGTCGGTCTTCCGCGTGGATGAGGTGATCGACAGGGGGCTTGCCGAGCTGGTCCTGAAACCCGGCGACACGCTGGTTCTTCACGTCAAGTGGGACGATCTGGGCGCGATTGCGGATGCAAAGAACGATTTCGTCGTGGTCACGGACTTTCCACGCAAGGACGAAAGGCCGGACAAGCTGATCTATGCCGGCGGATGCTTTGCCCTGACGCTGTTTCTGGTGCTGTTTACGGACATTCGCCTGTCGGCGGCGCTGATGACCGGGGCTGTGGGCATGATCCTGACCGGCGTGATCAAGATCGAGGAGGCCTACAACTCGATCGGCTGGCAGTCGGTCTTTCTTCTTGCCAGCCTGATTCCTCTCGGGATCGCGGTGGAAAGCAGCGGTACGGCGGCCTGGATTGCCCACGAGGTGCTGTTTTATTTTGGCGACGCGCCCATCTGGTCGCTGCAACTGATCCTGGCGGTCATGGCCACGATGTTCACCCTGGTCATGTCCAATGTCGGGGCCACGGTGCTGCTGGTTCCCCTGGCCATCAATCTCGCTATCGGAGTTGGCGGGAATCCCACGATATTCGCCCTGACTGTTGCCCTGGCAACGTCGAACTCCTTTCTCATCCCCACACACCAGGTCAATGCCCTGATCATGGGCCCGGGCAGTTACAGGG